>CATWBR010000249.1 GCA_958349075.1 uncultured Clostridium sp. | reverse complement strand
AAAAAATATAGAAATGTACGTGAGGCAGGATGCGGAGGAACGTATGAAAACAGAAAAATATAGTCAGTTGAAAACGCACATCTTAGATATATTGTGGCAGGAAAAGGATTTTGACATTGCGGTCCGCCGGGTGCTGGCACTGGTGGGAATGGAATTTTCGGCTGACAGTGTATACGTTTTGGAGCAGGACAGCAGGTTCGGCAAGACTTACTTCTGGACTGTTTCCGGTTTAACGGAGTCTCCGTGGGATATGGAGGGGACGGAGTGGAAACGTCTGTCCATCTATGAAGATGATTTTGCCACAGGCGGCAAAACCGTTTTTTGGAGCGCGGATACACTCCCGCCGGAACAGGCTGAAATCCTGGTACGGCTCGGCTTCAGATCCGTTCTTCAGGCGCCGATTGAGTATCATGGGCAGCTTGCCGCCTGTCTGGGAATTACTGATTCCCGGCAGCAGCGCAGCGATTGGGAAACAGACTGTGAGATGCACGAAGTCGTGATAACCATAGCGCAGATTATCGGTGTGTTTCTTTTAAAAGCCAGGTTTGCGCAGAGCAGCGGAGAATACCAGAAGCTTTTGGAGACTTCCCTTAAAGCTTCGCAGGAGAGGGCTGATACCGCATATGAGCTTCTGGACTCGATTTCGGCCGGAGTGATTCTTGTGTGCATGTATCCCGATGGAAGGGCTAAGCCGTTATATGGCAATCTGGGGATGTACCGCATGCTTAAGATTGCGCGGACGGCGGAGAATGCGGTCGTTCCGGATCGCAGCGTGGCGGCTTTAGAAGGGGAGTATTTCGACGACTTTTTTGCCAATATTCCGGAACCGGACAACGGGCGGGTGCGCCGGGAATATTCGGAAGGGTTTAAAAAGGATAATTTCAGCGTGAAAAAGTACCGGCTGCTCTGCGGAGACGGCTCTTACGTATGGGTGAGTGCGGATCTGAGCCTGCGCCAGGAATCCGAAGAGTGCCGTATCTATTACGCAACTTATACCAATATGACAGAGGAGATGAGCCTTCTGACCGATTTGAGGGAGGCGCTTCAGAAGGAAAAGCAGATAACGGCTGAACTGGAGAAGGCCAGCCGGGCAAAATCAGATTTTCTTTCCAGGATGAGCCATGACATCCGTACTCCAATGAATGCAATCATGGGAATGGTGACCATCGCGAGATCCCACCTCAATAATGAGGAACGCCTGGAGGGCTGTCTGGACAAAATAGAAACGTCATCCAGGCTGCTTCTGAGCATTATTAATGAAGTCCTCGATATGTCCAAGATAGAGAGCGGCAGGATTGACCTGACGGAGGAGGCGGTCAATCTGTCGGAACTGGTCCAGAGCGTGGTGTCCATGGTACAGCCTCTGATAGACGAAAAGCGCCTGCAGTTTCAAATACATCTTAACGATATATGCCATGAATTTGTCCTGGGCGATATGCAGCGCCTGCAGCAGCTTATTATGAATCTGCTGACCAATGCAATTAAGTATACCGAAGAGGGCGGAATCATCCGGCTGGAAATTTTTGAACGGCCATCCGGCATTAATCTGACAGGCTGCTATGAATTTGCAGTGGAGGACAACGGAATTGGGATGAAGGCGGAATTTCTTGACCGCATTTTTGAGCCGTTTGAACGGGCGGATGACGAACGGATCCATTCAGTCCAGGGGACCGGGCTGGGACTCTCCATTTGTAAAAGCGTAGTCGAAAAGATGGGCGGGCAGATCCGGGTCGAAAGCGAATACGGGCGGGGCAGCAGATTCACCGCATCGGTTTATCTGAAACAGACGGAGGGGGAAATTGATAATAAAGCCCTGCGGGGAATGTCAGTCCTGATAGCCGATGATGATGAAATTACCTGCATTAACACCTGTAAACGTCTTGAAGCCCTGGGGATCAGGACGGAATGGGTGACAAACGGCCGGGAGGCCTTAGATAAAGCAATAGCAATGCACACATCCGGCCGGGACTATTTTGCGGCGATTCTGGATTTAAAGATGCCGGGGCTGGATGGGATAGAGACAACCCGTAAGATACGGGAAAATCTGGGAAACAGCCTTCCGGTTATCCTGATCTCTTCCTATGACTTCTCAGAATACCTGGACAGGGCGACATCGGCCGGGGTCAATGGTTTTATCACCAAACCGCTCTTTTTATCGCGGCTGGCCTCCAATCTCAAACGGTTCCTGGAGGTTTCCGAACCGGCGGCGCCGGAACGGCATTTTGAAAAGATGCCGTTAGATACGGGAAAACGGATATTGCTCGTGGAGGATAATGCCCTGAACCAGGAGATAGCCGCCGAACTGCTGAGAATGATGGGTGTCACGGTAGATATTGCCGATAACGGAAAGACGGCGCTTGAGCAATTCCGGGAATCTGCACCCGGCTATTATGATTTGATTTTCATGGATATGCAGATGCCGGTTATGGACGGCTGCACTTCAACGAAAGCCATCCGGGCACTGGAGAGAGAGGATGCCAAAACCATCCCAATTATTGCCATGACCGCCAACGCCTTTGCCGACGATCGGCAAAAGACGGCGGAATCCGGAATGAACGAACATCTGGCAAAGCCGATTGATCCTAAGCAGTTAAAAAAGACATTGGAGAAATGGCTGTAAATTGATTTTAATGGATACGAAAAGAGCGCCCATGAAATCTGATAATATGAGTAAACAGGCTCCGGGAAGCAGTATTTTCCGGGGCCTTTACCAAATCATTCAACTCCTCTCCGTGTCTGATTGCCACCATCTTCCAGGTTACTGTTCATACCGTGCCCGGTAACTCTTCCAGTGCATTTCTTCGCAAGAATATCGTAAGTTGACTGTCATAGAGGAACGCTTTATAATAAAAACATAAAAATAGTGGAAAATTCAGCAATAGAAAGGTTTTTTCCGCCGGAGAGGATGAGGAAGATGAAAAGAGAACGCAGGTGGATTGGTCCGCTTGTTTCAATATGCATGGCAGCCTGTATGGTATTCGGAGCGGCAGTTGTTTCCTACGCCGCTTCATCCAGAAAGACAATCAGTAAAGTTTCCATTAACCTGGATTTGGATTTAGAGGCGGGAGAGAGCCTTCCTGATCTGGAAGCGGGGAAGGACAGCGGCTTCAACGTGCGTGCGGGCAATGACAGATACACGGCAAGCGAGGCGCAGTGGGTAAGTTCTACGTCAAAAGATGTTAAGATAGGAAGTACATATACGCTTAAGGTGTGGCTGGAGGCGGAGGATCCGGATACTTACGGATTCGTCGGAACCTATAAGGCCAGCAATGTAACAGTAAAAGGGGGAACCTTTGTTTCTGCATCGAGAAAGGGCTATGATACCCTGATTGTGACGGTGAAGACAAAGCCGGTGAAGGGCGAATACGAGGCTCCCGATGAGGCAGAGTGGAAACAGAACCAGCTGGGGCATGCAAAGTGGGATAAGGTGAGCGGCGTGGATGCCTATGACGTGACCCTCTACAAAGGAAGCAGCGCCATATACAAGGTGAAGGCATACAAAGGCACAACAATCAATTTTTATCCGTACATGACGAGTGCGGGAACGTATTCCTTTAAAGTGCGTTCCACGCCATCGGGCGATAACCAGAAAGATTATGCAGACAGCAGCGACTGGACGGAGTCTGATGAAGTTTATATTGCAAAAGAGTCTGTTTCAGACGGATCGGGTAAAATTGATTATAATAATACGAACAGCGCGGCAAATAATTCCACGTCCCAGGTCGGCTGGATCCAGGACGGAAGCCGTTGGTGGTACCGCTATCCCGACGGTACCTACCAGAAGGATTCCTGGCTGTTTATCAACAATATCTGGTATCTGTTCGACAAGGACGGATGGATGCTGACAGGCTGGCAGGAGAAGAACGGCAACTGGTATTACCTGGACAACAACGGAGCAATGAGAAAGGGCTGGGTGCAGGCGACCAATGGCTGGTACTTTTTAAACCCGGGTCCGGATGGGACCGAAGGGGCGATGTTTAAGAATCAGTGGCTGGACAGCAACGGGAAGAGGTATTATCTGGGAGAGAACGGCGTGATGTGCGAGGGCTGGACCCAGGTGGGAGGAAACTGGTATTATTTTTATCCGGGAGATGGGAGCATGGCTGTAAACACAACGATCAGCACCTTTAATGTGGGAGCGGACGGAGTATGGCGAAGATAGTATATAAACTGTAACTGTTCAGAAAGGAATATTGTGCGATGCGACAACGGTGAGGGTTCTGAACGGCTGCATAAAATTATAAGAAGAGAGGTATTGGTATGTTCAGGAGAAGAGCAAGGGGATTATGCATCGGTTTTGCGGCGGCACTGATCATAGCGGGCAGCGCTTTTACAGCATATGCGGATACAACGATTGCCAGTATTAGAGTGACGTTCAAGAATAACTATGACAATGACGGCGGAGAGATTCTGGAACCTACATTAACGACAGGAAGCGGCTATGAGGTCGAGGATGTGTCCTGGAGCAAGGAGCTGACCAAATGGAGCCCGGGCTCAAAAGTGACGGCAACGGTTACCCTTGTTCCGGGAAGTGGAAAATCATTTAACGGCTCCTACTCTTCCAAGAAGAGCACCGTCAGCGGAGCGGATTTTGTTTCGGCTAAAAGAAATGAGGATGGCAACCTGGTTGTTAAGGCAACCTATTATCCGGTTGTGCAGCTTGGACAGACTGAGAAAGCCGGATGGAGTGATTTGACGAAGACAAAGGCCGTCTGGAAGAAAGTCCAATATGCTACGGCGTATCAGCTCAGGCTTTACCGCGGTGATGATGAGTATGTGACGACTCTGACACTGGAGGGTACGAATGTAGACCTGACGGAGTATATTACCAAAGAAGCAAATTATTTTTACGAGGTAAGAGCCACCTCAAAGAACAGCAACGATGCAAGTTATAGAAGAAGCGGAGCCTATGTTACCTCCGAGGATTCATTCGTGGACAATCTGGGAGAAGTGGGCGGACGCTGGCGCCAGGATCGCACCGGACGCCGCTACACCGATGAGAGCGGAGTCGAGGCGGTAAACGGCTGGCGCTATGTTCTGGGTACCTGGTACTACTTTGATGAGAATGGATACGCAGTTACCGGCTGGCGCTCTATCAACGGCAAATGGTACTACATGGACGCAGAATGCAGGATGCTGACCGGCTGGCTCAACCTGAATGACAAGTGGTATTATACGGATTCCACCGGAGCCATGGCTGTCGGCTGGTACCAGCTTTCTCCTTCCGAATGGTATTACTTCTATGAGGACGGCAGCATGGCGGCAAATACAGTGATAGACGGTTACACAATAGGCGGAGACGGAAGGATGCAGTAAAACGGCGCTTTCTGTTCTCTATCGAGGCAGTCCGCCGGGGAGCGGGAAATTACCATGGAGAGTACAGGTATACTGGAGAAGGTTTTAGACCGCATGGATCAGGAGGTTATCATGACGGACCATGGCGGGAAAATACTCTGGGTGAATCAGTATGCAAAGAAGGCTGCAAAGCTGGGTGAATGGATCGGAAAGGAGTTCGGCTCCTGTTTTACCGGACAGGTGACGGAGGACGGCGGAGAGCTTCTCGGTTCACCGTGGGGGGATACCTACGACTGCAAGACGGAGGTCTGGGAGGGTGGGACGATTTATTTCCTGGATAACCTGACCAGCTTCGACAACCCCAGAATTCAGCGTGAATGTTACAAGGAGATTGTTGAAAAACTTGATGTTATGGGAACTAACGCAAAGGGAGAAATCGTAATCGTCAGCAGCATGGCCGCCAAATATTACGGCATGAGCCGGGAGCAGCTTTATCACCGCTCTCTGGCCGACTTTTACAATTACCGTACGGAGGATGAGCACGAACACAGGGATGTCATTGAGACGGGAGTCCCGATCATAGACAAATACAGTGATAATCCTGCCAGGGCGAAAAATTATGTCTACCGCCCGCTGATGTACAGCACCTACCCGTTTGCTTACCATGGAAAAAATATATTGGCATATACAATTATCCAGGATGACAGGAAGGCGCAGGAAACACTCCGTGAGATTACGGAGCTGAAGCGCCGCCTCCGCCTGAGGGATTTGAAGGACGAAAAACACAAAGAGGAGAATGACACCTCCTACTCTTTTCTGGACATTGTCGGGGAGAGCAAGGTTTTAGTGGATACCATCAGAGATGCCCAGACAATTGCCGGGGTGGATCGGAATCTGCTGATAGTCGGCGAGACAGGAACCGGAAAAGAAGTTTTTGCCCAGAGCATCCATAATTTCAGTAAGAGGGGAAAGGAGCCGTTTATACCGGTGAACTGTGCGGCAATTCCGGAGAACCTGCTGGAGAGTATCCTTTTTGGGACAGTCAGGGGCGCCTATACCGGAGCGGTGGATTCGGAAGGCCTCTTCGAGCTGGCGAAGAACGGAACGCTGTTTTTGGATGAACTGAATTCCATGCAGGTTTCCATGCAGACGAAACTGCTGCGCGTCCTGCAGGAGAGAAAAGCCATGAGGGTCGGAGGCCATAAGATGTATCCGATCAACTGCCGGATTGTCAGCGCAATCAATGAGGATCCCCAGGTTCTTATGGATACCGGCAAGATGAGGAGCGATCTGTTTTACAGAATTGCGCCCCTGTCTCTCTATATCCCGCCGCTGCGGGAGAGACCGCAGGACATACTGGCCATGGCCCGGTATTTTATCGGCAAATAGAATAAGAT
>CATWBR010000248.1 GCA_958349075.1 uncultured Clostridium sp. | reverse complement strand
GCTGGGAATTATATTACTTAAAGAATGGAGCATTCTAATGGAGTTGAAAAATGACAATATCCTTCCCCTCTATCTTCAATTGACCGAGCAGCTTCGAAAGGATATTGAGAGCGGGGTATACAAACGCGGGCAGAAGATCCCCACGGAATTGGAATTGTGTGATTTATACAAGGTGAGCCGTATCACGGTACGGAAAGCTTTAAAAGAACTGGAAAAGGAAAATCTGCTGGTGCGGGAGCGCGGAAAGGGAACTTTCATCTCCATGGTCATGCTGCGCCGTGACATCGCCCATAACACCAGTTTTACAAAGATCTGCCAGGCAACCAACCAGACTCCGGGAGCAAAGACCATCAAATCTGTAATCGAAGAGGCCACGGAGGAAGATCAAGAGGCCTTAAAGCTTCCGCCCGGATCCAGGGTAATTGTTTTGGAACGTATCCGGTATGCGAACTCAGTCCCAGTGGCCATCGAGTTTTCACGTTTTCCCGAGCGTTTTTCCTTCCTGCTCGATGAAGATTTAAACAATGCCTCCCTGCTCTCCATCCTGTCGGAAAAATACGGCATAAAATTCACCAACAGCAGCTATAAGGTAATCAAGCTCGTGTACGCCACCTACGAACAGGCCAAATACCTGTCCCTCTCCACCGGCTATCCTCTTATTTCGATTGCCAGCCTTTCCAACGATGCGGACGGGACGCCCTCCCACCGGTCACTGCAGTTGATCGTGGGAGATAAATTTGAGCTGTACATTTAACAGGCTCCTGTTGGAGTGGAGCTTCCCATGCGTAAAACAGCCCCGGCATAAGACAGGTTTTGTCTTATACCGGGGCATCTGTGTAAAATCGCGGAAACGGATTCTGCATTAGCTGATTATTATAGAAAACTCAATCGTTCTCCGTCATCCCTTCTTTCATCTTCTTCATCACCTCATCAGAAATAAAGTCGGTCATATACTGCTTTTCTCCCGTCTTCTTTTCCTGGAAATCCTGGCGGATCTGCTCATTCATCCGGCCTATCTCCTCCTCAAATTCCCTGGCCGACATCAGACGGCATCCCTGGCCGCGTATGATAATCTGTTCCAGGCGGTCCGAGGTCGCCACCGTCACATGATATTTTCCCGCATTTTGATGGGCAAATTTCTCGATATACTGATCCGCCGTCTCGGCCTCCTTTGTATAAACGACATGGATATTATGGTAATCCAGGAATTCCGTGGCATGCCCCTGTACACGGTACGCATCGAAGACGGCAATCACCTGGCACTTTTCTGCACCCTGGTAGTTGCACAGGATGTCGAGCAGTTTTCCCCTGGCGCTGTCCATATTCCGTTCGGCCAGCTCCCGCAGCTCCTCCCACGCAAAAATAATATTGTAACCGTCCACCAGCAGATATTCTTCCCTTGTCTCCGTTTTTCCGTGGGATCGCATTGTGTAAGTCCCGGCTGCCGGAATTCCGGCAGATACCGAACTGCTGCGGCTCCCCCAGCGGCGCCTGGATGCACCGGATTTATCACGTTTGTTTGCATTGTAAGTGCGTGCAAGGATCGCATCTATTTCATCCGTGCCTATCGACATTTCTTCTGTCCCAGTCCCGGCTGCTCTCTTCTTTCCGGCTCTTTTTCCACCGGACTGCGGCTGTTCCCCATCGTTATCCACAGTTTGAGGGGGAAGACAGCTTTCCAGATGCATATAATCCTCCACCTCGTCCCAGTTCACAACAAATCCGGCGCCGTGGGCGCAGAATACGGAACCGGACGGGTTGTCCGTATCACCATCCGCGTCATAGCCGACGGCCTCAATCACTTCCTCCTCATTATGGCAGGGAGCGTACCCCCTCAGCGTACAGCTCAGGCGGCCCCGTCCGCCGGTATAGGCCGTCACTTCCTGCTGGTATCCGTCCATGCAGGCCACCGGGGCATTACCGGTAAGAACCGCATACTCCCCCTCCTGTGCCGGAGGTTCAAATGTTCCATGCATCCGTTCAACATCCGTCATCGCTCTCCCCAGCATTTTTCCAGGCACCTCCAGCCGGAATTCGTAAACGGGTTCCAGGAGCACCGAATCCGCCTGCATCAGTCCGTGACGGACAGCCCGGTAAACCGCCTGCCGGAAATCCCCGCCTTCCGTGTGTTTCAGATGGGCGCGCCCCGCCACCAGTGTAATCCTCATATCTGTTATGGGGGAGCCGGTCAGCACCCCCTTATGTTCCCTTTCCTCCAGGTGGGTCAGCACCAGCCTCTGCCAGTTCCGGTCCAGCACGTCCTCACTGCAGGCCGCCGCAAAGGACAGGCCGGTCCCCGGTTCGCCCGGTTCCATCAGCAGATGGACCTCGGCGTAATGGCGGAGCGGTTCAAAATGTCCCACGCCTTCCACCGTATTCTTGATCGTCTCCTTGTATACAATACTTCGGCCGCCAAACTCAATCCGGACCCCAAACCGCTCGGCAATCAGGCTCTGTAAGATCTCCATCTGTATTTCTCCCATAATCTGGGCATGAATCTCTTTCTGTTCCTCCTGCCAGGCAATATGAAGCTCCGGCTCCTCCTCTTCCAGTTGCAGGAGCTTTGGCAGCATGGCGGCGGCGTCCACCTCTTTTGGAAGCTGTATTCTATATGTGAGGACAGGTTCCAGGATCGGCATGGCGGAAGCCGCCTCTATTCCGATTCCCCTTCCCGGGGATGTTTCAGAAGGTCCCGTCACCGCACAGACCGTTCCGGCCTCCGCCTCTTTTACTGCCTCGAATTTATCACCCGAATATACGCGGATCTGATTGACCTTCTCCTCTCCTATTAAATCTTTTACCTGCAGACAGCCTCCCGTGATCTTCATGTAGGTCAGCCTATTTCCCTGGTTGTCCCTGGCAATTTTGAAAACCTTAGCTCCAAACGTTGAGGGATATTCCGGCATGAGCATGTAGTCTTCCATACCCTTCAGAAATTCCTCAATCCCATCCAGTTTGAGCGCCGATCCGAAAAAGCACGGAAATACTTCCCGCGCCCGGATCATTTCCGCCACATCAGCCGGGGCTATCCGCCCGCTTTCCAGATACTGCTCAAGCGCCGCCTCGCTGCATGTGGCCAGGTTTTCATAAAAGCTCTCCGTTCCCTGTTGACTGAAATCCACTATATTTCCTTCCAGCTTCTTTTTCAGTTCCAGGAAAATCTCTTCTTTTCTCCCATCCGCAAGGTCCATCTTGTTGACAAAGAGAAAAGCAGGAATCCCGTATCTTGCAAGGAGACGCCAGAGTGTCTGCGTGTGGCCCTGCACCCCCGCCGTGCCGCTGACTACAAGAATCGCGTAGTCCAGCACCTGAAGGGTACGCTCCATCTCCGCCGAAAAGTCCACATGCCCCGGAGTATCTAAAAGTGCAGCCTGCATCTCCCCCCACTTAAGCATGGCCTGTTTGGAAAATATCGTGATTCCCCTCTTCTTTTCCAGCTCATAGGTATCCAGAAAAGCGTCGCCTTTATCCACTCTTCCCAGCTTTCTAACGGCCCCGCCCGTGTACAGCATTGCTTCCGATAATGTAGTTTTTCCCGCATCCACGTGAGCCAGAATGCCGACCGCCAGTTTCTTCATCCGCCTTACTCTCCCTTGCCCGTTCCTTTTACTGTTTTTCTTCTTTTGATAGTTTATCACGGAACAGGCGGATTGTAAAACATGGCGGTGCAGGTTTTATTTTCCATCTAACTGCCGCTGTCAGAATTGCAGCAAAAAAAGAGAGTCCCATAAACGGACTCTCTTAATGAACGGTCTCACCAAATCGTCTATCTTATTTTTCTTCTTTCATCACCCGGATAATTTCTTTCCATCCATCCGGCTTTTTCTCCACATAACGCTCCGCAAAACCGTATGCTTCCATATCTTCCATTCTCTTTTTGGCCGCCTCAGTCATTGCCGGACTGAATCCGCACTCCTCCAGCATGGCAACGGAACCTTTGAGTTCCGCCGCGCGGCGGTGGCAGTGGATCGCCGTCCCCGTGACCAGTCTGTCCAGATGGGATGTGAACGGAATATTGTCCATGGATTTGGAAATCGAGGAAATCACCTCGTCCGATACGTCGTAGGCATCCGCGGCCTGGAGCATTTCAATCATCAGGGAGGCAATTCCCTTCATATAAATGCTTCTCACCAGCTTGATCGCCGACGCGGCTCCCGCCTTCTCCCCCGCGGCCGTAATCTTCATGCCCAGAGGACTCATAAGTTCCTGAAAGAGCGCCGCGCCGTTTCCGCTGGCCGTGATGGGAACCCGGTGTTTGTCCTTGGGAAGGGAACCGAGCATGGCGGCATCCACAAATTTCACGCCCGTATCTTTGACGGCATCCCAGATCTTTTCTTTCACGGAAGGGGTGGATGCGCTGACGTCGGCATAGACTTTTCCCTCGCCAAGCACGCCCTTTATCTCTTCGCAGACATCCATTGCAAAGGAGGACGGAACCGCTCCGAATATTACATCCGACTCTGCGGCAACCTCTTTCGCCGTACCATAGAGCGTCACGCCGGCCTCCATGGCACGGGCCGTCACCATCTTGCCCATGACCGGATCTTTTGCCATTTTGTCAAATGCAATGATTCCTGTCACTCCTTCCCCTTTAAGTCCCAGGGAAATATTATAAGCGGCCTCTCCAAAACCGATAAATCCAATCTTCATCTTTGTATTCTCCATTCCGCCGCCCTGCCCGCGGCATAAAGTATATTAAGTTTCTCAGATAAACGGAATGTATTTTTATGGCTCATAAATCCCGTCAATTATTTCAAATTCTTTTTCTTCCAGGGCTTTCTTCACCCAGTCGCGTTTTGATGTACCGTTCTTCGCCGCGGCCAGTTTTGTCTCATCCGCAGCCTGGAATTTTTTTGCATCCTCCAGAACCTGCGGCGCGTCTTTTCTTGGAATAACGATGATTCCGTCCGGATCCGCCAGGATAATGTCTCCCGGATTGACGCTGATTTCACCGCAGGCAACCGGTACGTTCACCTCACCCGGCCCTTCCTTGTAGGGGCCTCCCGGAGTTGTACCCGTCGCATAGACCGGGAAATCCCATTTTCCGATCTCATCGATGTCGCGGATTGGACCGTCCAGAATGATACCGGCCGCTTTTTTCGTGTGGTAAAGCAGGGCCATCATAATTTCCCCCATCAGAGCCCTGGTATTGTCACCCTCATTGGATACCACCAGTACGTCGCCCTCCTGCGTCATATCAATGGCGGCATGGAGCGCCAGGTTATCTCCGCTCCTTGCCTTGACCGTCAGCGCCGGTCCCACCATCATCTGGGACTTCGGGCTGCTCACGAGACGGATTCTGGGATTCATCGCGCAGCTTCTCCCCATTACATCCGCCACATTGGAAGCCGGAATCTCCTTAAACTGCATCATTACATCGTGATCCGGCATCTGCCTCTTCAAATAAATTCGTTTACCAACTGCCATTTTCTGCACCAAACCTTTCTTTTTGTTACCCAAAATTCACTGCACAAACTCTGCTGCCTGAACCGTGCCGCTTTCCCTTCCGCATCCTCCACGGTACTGCCGGTGAAATTGGTCCTTTTCTGTATAAGTGGATCATAGCACAGCAGACTGTACAATTTCAAACAAGGTTTTATTATGTTTTTAACAATTTTTCATTGTCATTCTTTCATATTTTCCGATCTGTGTTATACTTAAAGAAATTACCGGTTTGTGCAAAAATGCCGGGGGAAAAGGAGCGGGAGCAATGAATCTGATAAGCCTCTACTATTTTACGGAGCTGGCCCGAGAACTGCATATGACGAATACGGCCCAGAAGCTCTATATCTCGCAGCAGAACCTGAGCCAGCACATACAGCGGCTGGAACAGTACTATGGGGTGGAACTTTTTTACCGCAAGCCGAAGCTGGCCCTCACCTACGCGGGTGAACAGCTCCTTCAGGCCGCGGGCCGGATTCTGTCGGAGGAAAATGACTTAAAAAACCGCCTGAGCGATATCTCCGAGCTGGGAGCCGGCCACTTAAAGATCGGGATCCCATCCTACCGCGGGGAAATCTGTCTGCCGTCCATCCTGCCGCGCTTTCACGAACGGTGGCCCCACGTATCGATCCAGCTTGTGGACGCCTCCTCCGAAGTCATGGAGCAGATGGTATTTGAGGGCGAACTGGATCTTTATATCGGTATTAAATATACGGAAGATTTAAGGCTTGAAATCCTTCCCCTTCTGGACGACAACCTGTTTCTCGTCGCCTCTGATTCCCTGATGGAAAAATATCTGGGTGAAGAATACGAAAACGTCAAGCTTGAATCCGCAAAAGGCGCAAAGCTGGGCGCATTTAAGCAGTTTCCTTTTCTGCTGCCAAAGCCTCCGATGCGTCTGCGCAAGATGATCGATCAATGTTTTCTGGTCGCCGGTTTTGCCCCCAGGGTTTTTCTGGAATCCAGCACTACGGAACTGCTGATCTCCCTCTTTCCCCATGACTACGGAGCCTTTTTCTGCACGCAGATGCGTCTTCCTCTCCTGAACGAGAAAGCCCCGGGAGCCAACACCTTCCCCCTGGCACTGAACGGCGAACCCGTGAGACACCGCCTGGTGCTCGCCTACCACAGGGAGCGCTTTCTTCCTCAGTATATGAAGGACTTTATCTCCATCACCCAGGATGTCTTCGCCGATCTGGCCGCCGTCCGGCTGGAAAAGAGGAATTTTTAAAAAGGCGCGGGCCGGACAGTATGGCAATTTCTGTCCGGCCCGCTGGGGGTTCTATTTAAATATGTGTTAGTT
>CATWBR010000247.1 GCA_958349075.1 uncultured Clostridium sp. | reverse complement strand
CATTCATGGTACGGGAAAAAAAGCTCTGATTTGTGAGCCTTCGAGGGAGGGAACCGGATTAGACAAACGGGAAGCCGCTTGGGATAAGGTATGGGGACTCATGTTGTATACACTGCCGGTCGGACAGAGGCGGTACCTTTAAACTGTGCGTGTACCGGTAATTCCTTATATTCTTTGAGGTTCTGCAGGGTATATATGCTCTGTTTTCAGGTTAAAGGGTATTATTTTCAGGTCGGGATGTATTGGCTTCCGGTTCAGATGTGTCATTTTTATGTCGAAATATAATTCCTGGGAAAGTTGATGAAATTCATATTTACGGGTTGGCGGGAATTGGTTTTTATATCTGTCCCGATGATTCAGGAAATTTTTTATCCAATTTTCCATTCCGTGTTCAACGCAAACGTTCTCTTAATTTTTATTTCCGGATACGGCTGATTCACCGTCTCCCCGGATGCAGAGAATTTATAGGGTTGATGTTTTCCTGAACAACAGTCTTTGCTATGCAGTTATGGCATCAGTATGGGCTTTGTTCCTGTTATTTTAATCCATTTCCTTTTTAAGTTCTACTGGATAAGTTTTCCATCTTCTGGTATGAGGGCCCCCGTGGCAGATGTGTAATCTGTCGGCCTGGCAGCAATCCTCTGTATCACTATCCGATCTTGTCTGTTTTCTGTTGATATTTTCAAGTTCCTTTGCTATACTAAAGCTGTTTCCAATTATTTTGTATATGAGCAAAGAGAAATTTACGATTGATAAAGACGGGTGACTGAGATATGGATGAAAAAGAGAGAAAAAACGCGGAGATTCCTGCTAACAGCGGTTGGCAGAAGTGCCCTCCAGGAATGGATTTAATAAGAGCCGGCGTAGTCTGCTGCAGGTTGGATGAACCGTTGACCCTTTTGTGGGGGAATTCCAGTTTTTTTCAACTGACAGGGTATACAATGGAAGAGTTTTATAACCTGTTTTGCAGTCTCCGTCAGTATTATGTACAGTTACCCGATGATTTTAAGGCGCTCCGTCAGGAAGTGATGCAGGCTGCAATCAGGGACGGTTCAACAATTGATTTAACGGTCCGTTTACCCCTGCAGTCAGGTGATTTTACCTGGGCGCGCTTTTTTGGTGCAATCACCTCAGATCCCGGAACAGGAGAACAACTGTTACAGGCGGAGTTTGCCGGTATCACTGAACCGGCGGAAAATGAGGATATACGGCTGAGCAAACAACTGCGCCAGAGCTTCCGATCGGTACTGGATACTTATGAAGGCAATGTTTATATCAGTGACATGGATACTTATGAGCTTTTATACCTGAATCCGGCCTCCTGCACCGTTCTGGGAAAACCTGCTTCCAGCGTAATTGGCCGTAAGTGCTATGAAGTGATTCAGGGGAAGACCTCCCCCTGCTCTTTCTGCACCAATGGCAAACTCTGCAAAGAAGAATTTTACAAGTGGGAATTCTATAACCCTGTCCTTGAACGGAACTTCATAATCAAGAACCTGGAAATTAATTGGGAAGGGCACCGTGCACGGCTTGAAATGTCACATGATACCTTCAGCACAGAATACAAACTGGCAAAAAAGGATCAGGAGCGCGATGCGCTGATTAACAGCGTTCACGGCGGTTTTGCACGTGTGGACGCCAGGGATATGAGAACCGTTCTCTGGTACGGCGGCGGCTTCCTGGAACTGATTGGCTATACAAAGGAACAGTTTGAACAGTGTCTGCATTCCCAATGCACTTATGTGCATCCGGATGACATTGCCCATGCAACCGATATTATGGAGCAGTCAAGAATAACAGGCAAACCTACCGCAGTTGAAGGACGTATTGTCACACACAATGGAAAACAAAAAATTCTGGCGCTGACGTTCAGTTTTGTCAGCGCGGAGGACAGTTGGGATGGGATTCCCTCCTTTTACAGCGCCGGCCTTGACGTAACAAAAGAGCGGATGGAACAGGCAAAGCAGAGACAGGTGCTGGAAGATGCCTGTAAAACAGCCCAGATTGCCAATGATGCCAAAACCAACTTTCTCTCCTCCATGTCCCACGATATCCGCACTCCTATGAACGCCATCATCGGTATGTCACTCATTGCGCAGTCAAACCTGCATTCCCCTGAAAAGATGCAGGACTGTCTGGGAAAAATCAATACCGCCAGCCGGCATTTGTTGAATCTCGTCAATGAGGTTCTGGACATGTCCAAAATTGAAAGCGGTAAGATTGATTTGGTTTCAGAAGAAGTTTCGCTTCCGGAGATTGTCGAAAATGTGATGGATGTGTTCCGGCCTTTAGCAGCGGAAAAACATCAGGCACTCCAGGTTGACGCCGACCGTGTCCGGCACGAACGCGTGATAACGGATGGAGGACGGCTGCAGCAGATTCTCGTAAATCTGCTCTCCAACGCCATTAAATATACCTCCGATGGAGGAACCATTGGACTGCGGATCCAGGAAACCCCGTCTTTTGCAAAGGGTAAGGGACAGTACTCTTTTATAGTAACCGACTCTGGAATCGGTATGGATGAAAACTTCATGGCGCATCTGTTCGAGCCATTCTCCCGGGCGGACGATGCCAGGATTCATAATATACAGGGCACCGGACTAGGCATGGCCATCACACAAAACATCGTGCGCATGATGAACGGCACAATTGAAGTGAAGAGCGTTCCTGATAAAGGCAGCCAGTTTATTGTTGCCGTTGCCTTTGAACTCTGTGAAGAACCTGGAACAGATGAATCTGAACTGTCCGGACTTCCCGTACTGGTCGTGGACGATGATCCCGTTATATGTGAAAGTGCTTCTGAGCTTTTGAACGAACTGGGAATGAAATGCCGCTGGGTACTGTCCGGCAGGGAGGCCGTCGACTGCGTTGTAGCGGCCCATGATGCAGCGGATGATTTTTTTGCCGTAATCCTTGACTGGCTCATGCCCGATATGGACGGCCTGGAAACGTTGAAGCTGCTCCGGAAGAAGGTGGGCGCGGACACGCCCATCATCATAATTTCTGCATATGACTTTTCTGAAATAGAGGACAAATTCCGGCTTGCAGGCGCCGATGCTTTTATTACAAAACCGCTTTTCAAATCGAAAATGGTATATACTTTCCGCAGGTTTTGCCGTAACAACCGTTCTGACGCCCCGCACGGTCCGCATAAAAGGCCGGATGCCGCTTTAAATGGGAAAAAGCTTCTGCTGGCAGAGGATAACGAGCTTAACCGCGAAATCGCAGTCGAACTGCTTAATATGCATGGCCTTTTGGTCGAAACAGCGGAAAACGGTTTGATCGCAGCAAATAAATTCGAGTCATCCGCTCCCGGAGAGTATTCCGGTATTCTGATGGATATTCAAATGCCGGTGATGGATGGATATAAAGCGGCCAGGAAAATCAGGTCGTTGGAACGCGACGATGCGCGTACCATTCCTATTCTCGCCCTGACGGCCAATGCCTTCGCATCCGATATCGGTAAGGCCCACAGCGCCGGAATGAACGATCACATCGCAAAACCAATTGATGTCGGAAGACTGATCGAGACTTTACAGCGATGGGTCATATAGTTGATTTATAAAAATGAAGCCGCATACCACCAGCCGTTCCCGGCCGGTGGTATTTTATTGAGTGGCAATGAAAAGTTCGCGAAGCGTGCTTTTCGTTGTTGATTTAGGATAAAAAGTGTACGGAGCGTACGTTGGATTTTTAGCTGAAAAGAATATAGCACTCCGTTGATCAGCCTGTTATTGTGGAAAATGCCATTTAACCGTGATATACTTGTAACCATATTCTTATTTCTATGAAAAGAGGTGACACTTATGCAGAATGACATGGATCGGTGCCATATCGTATACACTGTCCTAAAGACACATATTCAATTCGGCGTCTATCGTTTTGGCAGCACTCTGCCCACAATGGAGCAGTCCACTGAGATTTTTTTTGTCTCGCTTGATACCATACGGAACGCCTATCTCCGGCTGCAGCGGGAGGGGTATGTTACCTTATCTCAGAACGTCGGGTCTGTGGTTGTTAAAGATTATAGTAAAGACGAGATTGAACAGAACGTCCAGAAGTTTTTCTCCCTTAGGAGAAGCGCACTGATTGATTTGAGTGAATCACTGAATCCGCTCCTGTCACATGCACAGTGGATCGGACTAAAAAATACCCCTGCAGAGATTTACAGTGAAGTGCAGGAGTCTAAAAAGGGCCATGGCCTGCCGCCTTCCGGTGCATTCAGCCATCTGATCCGGGCATATGACTCTCTTGGCAATGATCTGCTTACCCGGCTTCTCTGGCAGGTCTATATGTTTTTTGAAATCCCTTTTTTAAGCGTGTCCCAAAACCCATGGCGCAGCTTTGTTTTTAATGAATTCACTCCCCGCTCTTTGGAATTCTGCCTTAAGGAGGACTGGAATTCCCTCCGAACGTTAATCTATGAGGCACAGGATCTACTCTCCCTGTCTCTGCGACAATTTTATGAAAATCGGATTACTCTGTGTGCGCAGGAAGAGCTTCCCTTTCTGTGGACTCCCTATAAAAAAGCGTCACAGCTCTGCTACTCCCTTGCCATGGATCTGCTTACCGAAATCTATCTGGGCCATTACCCGGTTAATACGCTGCTGCCCTCCCTAAACAAGCTTTCTAAAGAAAGAGGCGTATCTGTAAGCACATTGCGCCGTGCTCTTTCACTTCTGAACGGAGTCGGAGCCGTCAAATCGGTGAAACGGATTGGAACAAGGGTCCTTCCTTTCCATGCGACGGCTGAAAACTGCAATTTTACAGCCCCCGCCGTCCGCAGACGCCTTCTCGATATGGCACAGAGTCTGCAGATCCTGACACTATCCTGTAAAAACGTCTCCGAAATCACCATATCGGCGCTGGATGAGAAAGGGTTTCAGGCATGCCTGAAACAATTGGAAACAGTGGAGGCGCGGCAGCAGTATGAACTGGTTGCTTATGATACGCTGTCATTGCTTAAGCAGTTTGCCCCCTTTCAGTCACTCCGTACCATCTATGCAGAACTCCTTCAGCAGCTTTTCTGGGGAAATTCCCTGCGCAGTATGTGGAAAGCCGGCGATAACAGGCCGGATCTCTATATTTCATATTATAAAGCCTTTATTCATTTCCTGGAAGAGCAGGACTCTGTCCGCTTTTCACAGAAACTTGAAGAACTCATGATTCATGAATTTAAGCTTACAATCTCGAGCCTTGTTCAACTGGGAATTGACGAAGCAAAAGGACTCCTGAGTGACTTTTAAAATGACTTCCGACTATCTTTAAAAGGGCTCCCGGCCCTCGTCCCGAAGAAGTTAAAAACATGATTTCCCATATGAAGCTCACACCCTGACATGTTTCAATCTACCTTCCGCCCGTGCTTCCGATCTCAAGCAGGTTTCCCTCCGGGTCAGCAACATAAAAGTTACGGATGCCGAAGGTAAAGGTCATGGGTTCTCCCGTCGGAAATTGCACACCCAATTTCGATAACCGTTCATATTCCGCATCCACATCGGAATAACTGGGCAGCCAAAGGGCTATTTCAAACGTCTGGTTGATTCCCTTCGGAGGAACATAGCTCTCATTAATTGCCTGCACGAATGCTTTCCTGCTATACATAAACAGGGATAGTTCGCCGCTCGCCGTCTCAAACTCTGCAAAATCCTCACCATTCCACTCCGTATGGAACCCCAATGTATCTCTGTAAAATGGGACCATACGGTCCATTTCACCGGCTAACAGGCATGCGCCTATCCTTACGATTTTTCCATTCAATATTATACATCTCCTTTGTTCTTACAATGTTATTTACAAATTCTGATTTTCCAGCACACCTTTTTTTGCTGTTCTCAGAGCAAATAATTATTTTCCCGATTTGCAATCTGCAGGGTTACTAATTTATATGCTGCATATCCTCCTGCAACTAACGGCTCCCTTTTGCAAAGCTCTTCAGCCTCCTCGCGGCTTTCTGTTTTCAGAATATACATGCCCGCCATACCGGGATATCCTTTAAACACACCGCAAATTTCCAGCTTTCCCTCATCGTCCAGCCTTCTTATGTTCTCAACATGTTCTGTAACTACCTTCTTTGTCATCTTATTATAGGTCTTGGTCTTCTCGAGCATCATCATATACATTAACTTATCCATACTGCACCCTCCTTTGCAAATTGCAATTTGATGCGTTTGCCTTGTCCGCCGCAGATATACAGACATACGCTTCAGCTCTTTTCATTCTAATGTCGGTGCATGGAAAAGTCAAATGGCTCTTTTTGTGTCATAGCTTCCCACTCGCTCCATGTTGAGGCGGTGAGTGGGAAGTTTTATGCCAATAATTAAATTTGCACCACCGGAATATCCAGTTTAAAACCGGTGATTCGCACTGTGATCTGCCAGCCGTGAAAAAGGATACATCTCAATTCCCTTTTCCGCTAATTTATCTTCCAAATAATCACGCACCATCCATACCTGTCCCGGATTTGCATTTTTCATTTGAAGAACCGCCTGCAATTCGCTGCCGGAGATGCGGATGTCGCGAAGGACTTCTGCTTCCTCCATAGCCAGTCTCCTGTAATTTTCCTGTAATTCTTTCCTTGTGTTTATGGTTTGAATCGGTGTCAGCATAATTTCTAATCCTCTTTTTTATTATTCATATTCTCTTTTGGTATCTTTTTAAATTCATCCAGCAGAAAAACCGTTGCGAGGATAAATGATAGTAAATCCGTTATCGGCTGTGCATACATTACACCGTCCAAGCCAAAGAATTTTGGCAAGAATACCAGTAACGGTAATAGAATTA
>CATWBR010000246.1 GCA_958349075.1 uncultured Clostridium sp. | reverse complement strand
CTCTTCTTTAATTTCCGCATCGCCGTCCTGCGGATCAAAATTCAGCCGCTCCGGTATGACAAGAAGGCGTTTCTTCCAGGAACCGTAATGAATATGGAGCAGTTCCTTGCCCTTTTCCAAGTCTCCCTCCTCGACGCTGTTCAGGATTCCGATATGATCGGCGGCAAAATTCCTTCCCCCGTGCATGCTGTACTTCATGCTGAGCACGGATGAACGGACTACCTTCTCACTGATGCTGTCCTGGATCTTAATCAACTGGCTGTTACCGGTAATGCGGGCAAAATAGTTGTGGAAATTGGTGTCCATCTTCATCAGGGTGTAGTAATCATTGGCATTGCGCACGGCAAAAAGGTCCATCTCCTCGATAATTTTCCTAAGATGGCCGATATGTGCCGGAGTCACCTTTGGAAAAGCCAGTTCAAAGCACAGGATATCCAGAGGTTCACGTATCTCAAATAACTCCAGAATGTCTCTCCACAGAAGGACCGCAATCTTACGGTTCTTCCCGGCCTGTTCAATCCACCCCTCATTTTCCAGTGAGCGCAGTGCATCGCGCAGTGGAGTTCTGCTGACATCCAGGAGCTTTGAATATTCTCTCTCATTGATAACCGTTCCCGGCTTAATCTGACCGGTGATAATCAAAAGCTTGAGCTGATTATATATTTTAGAGCTGTATAACTCATTTTTTTCGATTCTCTCGATCTTTGTATCAATTTCAGGTAACATAAGCGCTCCCTTTTCCCATTTGTTTGCAGTTTGGACTAAACCAAACTGTAACGATCATTATACTATTCCCCGCCTTTGCTTGTCAATCAACGATCGGCCGGAGGCCAATAACCTGTTTATGTCCGGAAATCAAACGTGGCGGAAGTTCCCTCTTTATCCGATGTGACATAGAGTTTACCGCCCAGCTTGCCGCGGACCGTCATTCTGACAAGTGACATCCCGAAGCCGAAGCTGTCCTCCCCATTAAAATCGAAACCGGTTCCGTCATCCTGGACGGTGATGGAGGAAAACATCCCGCCTTTTTTCATTATAACTTTTATCCGGCCTCCGGCCAGCCCTGTAAATGCATGCTTATAGGCATTCGAAACGAGTTCATTGACCACCAGCGCAATATCGGTTGCCTTCTCCTGGTCCACCGTCAGGTCGTCTCCCTCCAGGATAAGGCTTACGGATGTTCCTGCATCATAGAGCAGAGTCAGATTCTGCCTGAGTTTTTCCAGGAACGGTTTCAGGGGTACCGGCCCATTTTCCCCGTATGTCAGAAGTTCATTGATCGAGGCAATGCTCAGGACGCGCGCCGTATTTTCCCGAAAAGCCTGTCTCACTTCCTCGCTCTGCGTATTGCGCGCCTGGATATTCATGATGCTTGCAATTAACTGGAGGTGGTTTTTCACACGGTGATGGACTTCACGGCGGGCCGCATCCTCCGGTGACACGTATATAAAATCCTGTTTTTCCACCCTGCGCGCCAGCGCTTCATACTTCTGTTCCTGCCTTATGTCGCGGCTCACATCGCGCTCTCCAATCAGTACGCCGATAAACCTTCCGTCCTCATCCTGGACCGGCACCACATCCTGCCGCACGGTCCGCTCTTCCTGGGTGACGGCCTTAATATCGCGCACCGGGGAACTCGTTTCCATGGCACGGTAGACAGCCGGCTCATCCTCCGGTTTGGCATAACAGCCCACTACGCTTTTCTGGTAGGAGGAGGGCATATGCCCCGGGCCTGCCTGCGCCGCAACAAACATCCGGCCGTCGGAGGGCTGCATACAGTCTATAAACAAATCGGCCCCTACCAGATCGGCCATCAGCGGAAGGACGGCCTCAATCTGCTCCAGTTTATGAAATGCCGATTCGCTGAGCTGCGCGCGGCTTATTACCTCATCCCTGTTCATTTTATTCCTCCCTGCTCCAGCAGTTGTCTGGCCGCTTCGTTGACCGAAACCTTCCGTCTGGCCGCCTCCTGTGAGAGCAGCCTGTATGCTTCCAGTTCGGTGATTTTTTTCTGCTTCATCAAAAGTTCCTTTGCCCGCACTGCCGCATCCCGTCTCATCTCACGTTCCAGGATGGCTCTTGCAATTGTGAGAATGGGCATCCGCTTCTGCATGGCCGTTTTCTGCATTTCACGGTATGCGTCCGACTCAGAAATATTCTTTTCTTTTGCAAGCTTCCCCTTGGCCTGCTCAATGGTCTTATTCTCTTCCAGACGCCTGCGGGCGTCCTCCGCCTCTGCGCGCGTCCTTAAAAGCCGCTGTCCCTGGGCCCAGGCCACTTCCAGAGCCGGTTTCAGCATCCTCGGCTCAATTGGTTTTACCAGGTAACCTGAAACGCCGGCCCGCCCCGCCCTTGTAATAAACTCTTCGTCTGCAAAAGCCGTGCAGATAACAACACATCCTGCAAGCTCCTCCTCAATAATCGTCTCTGCGGCCGTCAGCCCGTCGAAAAGAGGCATCTCCAAATCCAAAAGCACCATATCGGGATGCTTTTGACGGCAGAGCTCCACGGCATCAAATCCGTCCTCTCCCTCCGCTATTACCTCAAAATCCAGTGATTCCAGCATCTGGCATAAATCCAGGCGGATAATCGGCTCGTCGTCCACTACTATAATTGTACGTTTCATTTCCCCTCATCCCCAATCACGCAGCCGTTTGCACCTCTCAGAATGCATCACGGCCTTACCGTAAAAATTAAATCCTCTGTTATGATTATATCGTTGTCTTTCATTGGTTGTCAATTACATGTCCGGCCAAAACAGATAGTTGTACAGATAGTGTTACTGTTCACAGGTAGTATTCCGGGAGGTGTTTTCGGGTGCTTTTTGCACGAAAATCCCGAGTCGCACGGTGCGCAAAAGCAGTGTGCGCATCATACCCGGCAGCATGCTGCGCACACTTTTGCAAATAACAGCCAGAACAGCCCGGACGGCCGGGGCCATTCGGGCTGTTCTTGACTGATGCAGGGCGGTTAACCGCGCACGGAGCGCCTGTTACTTTTCCGCCTCACCTTCAAAATGTGATTCCGTTTTTTTCAAAATCTCCATGGCTGTCCTTGTTTTTCCCAGGCCTCCGAAGGTGCATCTCAGTTCCAGAGGAAGGGAGATGCCGATCTCATAAATCGCCCGGATCGTCTCATCCAGAGGAATCACCTTATTATAACCCGCAAGGATCATATTGGCGCTGGAAACCGCATTGCTTCCGCCCATGACATTCTTGCCCAGACAGGGGACCTCCACGCGGTTGCCGACCGGGTCACAGGCCAGGCCTGTGATGTTCTGCATTGCCACCGAGGCCGCATCCACGCAGTTTTCAACCGTGCCACCCATCATGGCCGTCACAGCTGCTGCCGCCATTCCGGAGCCTGCTCCGCACTCAACCTGGCATCCGGCCACCTCGGCCGAAAATGTAGCCTGCTCTGCAAAGAACACTCCTATTAGCCCGGCTACCAGAAGTCCCTGCACCATCTTTTCACGCGTCAAATCCAGGGCGCGGCTGAGGCCGATGACCGTCCCCGGAAGGCAGCCGCAGGAACCGCAGGTGGGAGCCGCCACAATTACTCCCATGGAACTTTTACTCTCCATCACGGCGGTAATGCATTTGATGATTTCATTTAAAAGCGGGTCCGGGATCAGGCGTTTCTTCTTTGCAGCGCTATCAATGCCGCCGGACTGGGAACCCAGGATCCGATCCCTGTATCTAGTTCCGGTCAGGCCTGTGTCAACGGCAGTTTCCATGATTGTAAGGATATGCTCCATCTGGCTGTAAACCGCTTTTTCATCCATGCCGCCGCGGCAGCTCTCATATTTCATGGCATAATCCCATGGCTCCATCGGATGATCCTTGGCGTATTCAAGGAGCTGCTCCGCACTGGAAAACGGCACTTCACAGTGTCTGCTGGAATGGGTCGGAAGCACCGGTTCCAGCACCGCCACATCCCTCACTCCGGTAAGCCGCTTCACCGCCTCAATTGCTTTAGTCCCCGGCATTGAAGCAAATTTCCAGTTAAACAGTATGCCGCTCCCGTTCTCCTCCGGAAGACAGAACTCGTATTCCGGCAGGAGCGCCTCAATCCTTTCCCGCCATACTTCCAAAGCAGCCTGGGCGCCGTCCAAACGGACCAGGAGCTCATAGAAGTCTCCGCAGATATTCACCCTGAAACCGTTGAAATTCTGCATTTCAACCATGCCGCCTCCGACGGAAACAGCCTCCCAGTGGCTGCTGTTTCCCTGAGCATCGCGTATCTCCATCCTGTAATTGCCGGGATGCACGGCTCCGTAGTCCAGAATCCGGTACTCTATTTCAATGCCCCGTTCTTTTAAAATCTGTTCATACCGGTCTACCGCAGGATCCGCAAGATCCATTCCCAGAAGGCCGCACGCAAACCCCATATCGCTTCCATGGCCTGTGTGGGAAGCCGCCAGAGAACCGTTGATGTCAAAATCCACAACCGCCTGCACCGGCTCTCCGTGTAAAGACTGTCTTGCCAAAGCAGCGATTCTCGCCGCCCCTGCAACATGAGAGCTTGACGGCCCCCTCATGATCGGCCCTATCACATCGTTAAATATACTGCATGGTAATTTTTCCATCGTAACACCCTCTTATAGTCAATCTGTAACTAAAACAATGCCTTCCCCGTCTCATCGGCGGCTGCCTGTCTAATTGATATTTTCCGCCTTCATATTTTCCAGGACATAGGCCTTCTCTTCCTCAGTCAGCTCCAGTCTCGGCCTCTTTACACAGCCTGATTCAAGACCTCTTACCTCTTTTACGATATACTTGATCGCCTGTACCGGCTTTGGGAACGACTCTAAAAGGTTCAGGGACGGCAGAAGTCTTTCATAAATCTCCCTGCCCTTCTCATAGTCCTTTTGCTCCGCAATGCACTCATAAAGCTCGGTACAGTCCTTCGGGGCAAAATTGGCAGCCATGCTGATCCAGCCGTGGGCACCCGCCACAAAGCTCTCAAATGCCAGGTTGTCGCAGCCGCACAGTACGGAAGTGCCGGCTGACGCTGCATTTAAAACCTCCGTAAGACGTCTGATATCTCCGGTTGATTCTTTTACAATCAATGCATTCGGCAGCTTCAGAAGCTTTTCAAAAGTCTCCGGCTCTATATCCACACCCGCGGAGCCGGGGTTATTGTACACGATAAACGGTAAATCCACATGATCATTTATGTACTTGTAAAATGCATAAATTTCATCCTGTGCCGGATGACAGTAAAACGGCGACAGCGCCATGCATGCATGTGCCCCGCAGTCTTTCGCATTCTGCATCAGTTCTACGACATCGTCCGGTCTCTCCCGTGACACGCCCACAAGCACGGAGACCCTGTCCTTAACGTAGGGAACAATCTCCCTGACATATGCTTTGTGTTCATCATCTGTGATGCTCTGGTACTCGCCGGTTGCTCCCAGAATGCATACGCCCTTGACGCCATTCCCGATCAGCCAGTCGAGATGTGCCTTTGCCGCCTCATAATTGAAGCTTCCGTCCTCGTGAAACGGTGTAATAACTACAGCATAAGTACCTTTAAAATTTGGATTCATAATTAAAATACTCCTTTCATCAACTTCTCACTATTGGATTTCGGATATTTTTCAGACGAATCATTAACGAGTCGTGTTTAATCTACTACGATGATACCATGAATTTATGACCGCGTCAATTGTTATTTTCCCATATCATTAAAAAAGCGCTATCCGGTCAGTGTGAAAGAATATCGGGCATGGTTTAATGATTCTTTCTGTCCATACTCTCCTCACTAGCTTCGGATAGCGCAGGCCGCACCGGAGGGCACCGCCCTCTCAGTTTCCGTTCTGTCTTATTATATTTTTATTCCCCATCTTCATTCTGCTGCAGATATACCCTGGTATTTTCAAGCAGCAGTTCCAGATGTCTTTTTATCGCCGCGCTCGCGGCTTCGGGATCACGCGCCTTGATAGCGGCTGTTATGTCCATATGATGGGTTAGCTGCTGAAGGTGCATTCTGTTTGTGATTACGGTAAATGTATTGTATACGCCATTCTCCGTCAAAAGCAGTCTCAGAATTCTCAAAAGACTGTCATTCCCGCTTAGCTTGGCAAGTTTCAGGTGATAATTCAGATCTGCCTGGCTGCCCATGCCTCCGCGGCGTATCTTCATCATCTGCTCAAAAGCAAGTTCCTCCAGCTCCACAATATCCTCATCCGTCGCATTCTTGCAGGCCAGAGCCGCGGTGTACGGTTCGAGAAGGATTCTGATCTCCAGGACTTCAATCAATGACTGGCCGCATGTACTGGAGGTTATATTGATCAGCTCTTCCGCGATTTTTTTCTTCTCCTCCACCGTATCCAGGGTTTTCAGATACTGCTCCCCCTTCTCCGTGAGGCACCGCCCCTTATTGCTTACATGGGTAACATAGCCGTCGTCCTCTGCCGCCTTTAAGAGCCTCCCGATTGTAGCCGATGGAATTTCCATCTTTTTGCTCAGATACACAGCCCCTACCGGTGCCGGTTCATTCTTCATTGCCGTCAAAAGCGTCAAATAATTAATTTTCGCCATAAATTACCTTTCCACCAGTACTGTGTTGCATATATTCCGGTGCATTATAAAAACAACACTGGTTTTGCACATATACAATTATTATATAATTACTGCCAAAAATGTCAAGAATCTCCTTTTTTGTCTTACTGGAAATATGGGGATTTAGTTGAGGAATGAGAACGCCGCCGTCAGGTCGGGGTTCGGAATGGTGAGAGGGAGGCTGTGAGTCTTCAGTCCCCGGCTTTAGGTTGTCGCGGGTG
>CATWBR010000245.1 GCA_958349075.1 uncultured Clostridium sp. | reverse complement strand
GCTGTACAGTGTATTGGACATATTTCTCCAATTCAGCACCGGCGGGGAAAACGGATCATTATTTTCATAATAATTGCACGGAACCTCCGGGTTCAAGTCCTTATTCAAATCCCTGTGGTACTCGTTATTCAGCGTCATCCTGTCGTATTCGGGATGGCCCTGCATAAATATCTGTTTTCCGTCCCGGCTCATCACAAGGAACACGCCTGCTTCCTCGGACTTTGCCAGAATTACAAGTTCATTCAGCTTTGCGATATCTTCCTCCCGCACTTCCGTATGACGGGAATGGGGGCAGTAAAAATAGTCGTCAAGACTTCTCACAAGCGGTACCTTCCGATCCAGGACCTTGTGCCGGTATACGCCGGACAGCTTACTCCTCCGCTGGTATTTCGGGACGCCGTAATGATAATACAGTCCGGCCTGGGCTCCCCAGCAGATATGTAATGTGGAGGTCACATGGGTTTTGCTCCACTCCATGATCTTTGTAAGCTCCTCCCAGTAATTGATCTCCTCGTACTCCATATTCTCGACAGGAGCGCCGGTGATAATCATTCCATCGTATTTCTTCCTTTTAATCTCGTCAAATGTGATATAAAACTTATTTAAATGGCTCGCGGATGTATTCTTTGACGTATGGGAAGCCAGCATCAGAAAGGTGCAGTCCACCTGAAGCGGTGTATTGGACAGGGCGCGCAGAAGCTGGGTCTCCGTGTCCTCCTTGACAGGCATCAGATTCAGGATCAGGATTTCCAGGGGACGGATATCCTGGGTCATGGCTCTCTCCTCATCCATCACAAATATATTCTCAGATTC
This sequence comes from uncultured Clostridium sp., assembly GCA_958349075.1. Lineage (GTDB taxonomy): Bacteria > Bacillota > Clostridia > Lachnospirales > Lachnospiraceae > Otoolea. Next base: position 5,975 of record CATWBR010000245.1, on the reverse strand, counting down.
CAGGATCACCTTAGCCGGAAGATCCTTTTGAATTTTAATCGGCATAGACAGCCACCTCTTTCTCAAAAAAGTCGTTTCTGGTGTTTTGTATCATATCATATTTTAAACATAATTGCCAGTCCGCCTCATAAAATAGATAGAGAACAGGACAAAAAAGGACTGAATCTATCATGAACGAACCATTTTCTGAGAAGAGCGCAAGGCAGGTTATCCAGCAGTCGGGCCAGTTTATCTGCCCGCCGCAGCCTGATACCCTGGTCAGCGCCCAGTCAGTTTTCCCACAAAACCGATATCCGAACAACCAGAATCCCTACCAGGCTAACTACCCGACGAATTATCAGATGAACCGGGCCGGCCGGCCGGTGCCTCCGCAGGCACAGAAGACGGAGGAGCGCCAGCCAAATCCGGCGGCAGATGCCTCCGGTTCGGCACAGTCTTCCCTTCAGGAACCCCCGGTAACGCCGGAACAGTCCCAGACAGCCAAGAAGCCGGACAGCAATGCGGCAGATACTCTCCAGGCAGGTAACATCCACTGTGAAGTCCCTTTTGCCGAAAATGTCAAAGCGGCAAACTGCAGCGCTGAAAACAGGGCCTGCGGGGAAGCGGCGCCCGAAAACACCGTCTGCCGGCAGAATCTCCCGCCATCGAACTCACCGTGGTGCCGGCAGAACGGACAGGATAGAATGGCCGAAGCCACTGCTAAACCCCTTCAAAGCTGCGAAGTAGCCTATCAGGCTGCCACACCGTATCCTTCCGTTAAAATTTCGGAGCAGAATTTCCATTACGCGGCCGCCATGCTCGACAATATGGCCGGGCAGAATTCGGAGATGTCTGCCGTTGGATTGTATTTCTATGCACATCTGGTGACAACGGGATATAAAGATGTGGACGAAGCCTTTCTCCGCATAAGTATGGTGGAGATGCATCACCTGAATCTGTTTGGCGAACTGGCCATGCAGCTTGGCGAAAACCCGCGTCTCTGGTCCCGGCAGCCCCGGAGCGGAAGATATATGTACTGGAACCCGGCCTGCCTGAAGTACCCGCATATACACCCGCCGGCTCCCGGCTGCCGCATTTCGGAAGCCAATGTCCGCACCATCCTGTCACAAGCCATCGAAGGGGAACAGGCCGCCATTCACAAATACATGCAGCAGACGTCCTGGATTCAGGATGTAGGCATTTGTGATGTCCTGCGGCGGATTTCAGCAGATGAGCAGATGCATTTGGAAATTTTCAGCCGTCTGTATCATAAGATATAAACGCGTGACCCGGAACAATACATATTTTAAATAAACTGATCCAAGAGTTTCTGCGCCTCCATTGCAAAAGTGGATGATACCGGAAGTTATTTCCAGGAATCATCCACTTTTTTAATTCTTTTATTCTTCCACTCCTGCCATTGCGACAAACTCTTTCTCCGAAATAATCGGTATTCCAAGCTCTTTTGCTTTCTTGTTCTTCGACGAGTTGGACGTCGTATCGTTATTAATCAGATAATTCGTCTTTGCAGTCACACTGCCGGTCACTTTGCCGCCCTGCTGCTCTATCAGCTCCTGCATCTCCTTGCGGTTCTTAAAGTGCTCTACCGAACCCGTAATGACGAACGTCATTCCTTCAAATACAGCCTCGTCACTCTCCTCCTCGACCGTCTCCGGGATGGATAGTTCGTCCAGCAGGTGATCCACAATCTCATTATTCTTCTCAATGCTGAAAAAACTGATCCAGGCGTCCGCCAGTACGTCTCCGATTCCGTCGATTGCCACAAGCTCTTCTTTCTCAGCATTTCTCATGGCGGTAAAATCATTTTTGAATGTCCGGCAGATCATCTTTGCCCCCGCAAGGCCGATTCCCGTAATTCCCAGACCGTAAATGACGCGAGGCAGGGTCGTCTCCGACGCCTTTTTGACGGATGCAATCAAATTATCGTAGGATTTCTGGCCGAAGCCCTCCATTACCACAATCTCCTGTTCATAGCGGTCCAGATGGAAAATATCGGCATATTCATGGATAAATCCCACACCGATCAGCTTTTCTAGCGTTGCCTCGGAAAGGCCTCCAATATTCAGCGCATCACGGCTTACAAACAGGGTAAAGCTCTTTATTTTCTTTGCCTGGCATTCCGGGTTGGTACAGTAGAGGGATTTTACATCATTAATCTGCTTAATCTCCGTATCCGCATTACAGACCGGACAATGCTCCGGAATATCCCTGACACCGCTCTTTGTCAGGTTGTCCGCAATCTGCGGGATAATCATATTGGCCTTGTAGACGGTAATCCTGTCGCCAACCCCCAGCTCCAGGGCCTCCATAATACTGATGTTATGGACACTGGCACGGCTGACCGTCGTCCCTTCCAGTTCGACCGGCTCAAATACGGCGACCGGATTAATCAGGCCCGTCCGTGAAGCGCTCCATTCGATATAGGAGAGCGTCGTCTCCTGTATCTCATCCATCCATTTAAATGCAATCGAGTCTCTGGGGAACTTGGCCGTCCTGCCGAGGGACTGGCCGTATTCGATATCATCGTAAAGCAGCACCAGGCCGTCGGATGGGACGTCATTGCCCGAAACCGCCTCCGAAAATTCCTGCACCGTATCCGCCAGTGTTTCCCCGGTTACTTCTCTGTAATCCACCACCTCAAATCCCTGTGAACGCAGCCATTCAAACTGCTCTTTTCTGGAATTTTTAAAGTCCGCCCCCTCCGCCTTTACCAGGCTGAATGCGTAAAAACGGACATTTCTTCGGGCCGTTATTTCATTATTGAGCTGACGCACCGAACCGCTGCACAGGTTTCTCGGGTTCTTGTACTTCGCGTCCACATCCTCTATCTGGGCGTTGATTTTCTCAAAATCGGAGTAGCGTATGACCGCCTCTCCCCTCAGGATCATCTGACCGGTAAAGCTGATGTTTAAAGGAACATTGGCAAAAACCTTCGCATTGTTGGTGATGACTTCCCCGATCTCCCCGTTCCCCCGTGTTACCGCTTTGACAAGAGTGCCTCCATCATAGGTAAGCACAATGGTCAGGCCGTCCATCTTCCACGAAAGAAGCCCTTTCTGTTCTCCCAGCCATTCCCTCAGATCCTCCACGCTTTTTGTCTTGTTCAGGGAAAGCATTGGTATCTCGTGACGCTCTTTCGGCAGGGAGCCGACCACTTCGTAGCCGACATTCTGAGTCGGGCTGTTCGCAAACTGGATTCCCGTCTCCTGCTCCAGGGATACCAGCTCGTCATAGAGCTTGTCATATTCAAAGTTACTCATGATTTCCCGGCTCTCCTGGTAATAGGCGAGCCCTGCCTCTGAAAGAATCTCTATAAGCTCACGGATTCTTGCCGTTTTATGTTCAATTGATGATGTCTGTTCTGCCATATATTATGCCTTTCTACATTTACGGTTCTTAATTTTTGCGGACTTTATTTTATCCCAGGATACGGTTCAGTTCTTCCCATTCACCGCCGGTTATTTCGCGTGATTCTCCTGTCTTTAAATTGCCCAGTTTAATGCTCATAATACGGATCCTTTTTAAAGTTTTCACATGGAAGCCAAGAGTTTCGCACATTCTGCGTATCTGGCGGTTCAGGCCCTGAGTTAAAACGATGCGAAATGAACGCTCTCCCGTCTTCTCCACCTCGCATGGTTTTGTGCATGTGTCGAGTATCTCGACTCCCCGGCTCATTTTCTCTATAAAATCTTCTGTAACAGGCTGATCCACCGTCACCAGGTATTCTTTTTCATGGCCGTATCTGCTCCTCAAGATCCGGTTGACCAGTTCTCCCTGATTTGTCATTAGAAGAAGTCCCTCCGAATCCTTATCAAGACGGCCGATCGGATAAATACGGACAGGATATTTCATAAACTCCACAATATTTTCCGCCCTGTCCTTATCGGAAGTAGTACAGACAATTCCTCTCGGTTTGTTAACCGCCAGAAGGACCGGTCTGTCTTTTCCCTTCACCGGCTTTCCCTCCACGGTAATTGTCTGCGAAGGCAATACTTTCATTCCCGTCACTGCCGTCGTCCCGTCCACCGTCACTTTTCCGGCCTCAATCAGCCGGTCCGCCTCCCGTCTGGAGCAGACGCCGGATTCACTCAGATATTTATTCAGGCGGACTTCTCCTGTCTCATTCTGCATTTCTTTCTGTGTTTTGTCCTGCGTTTTGTCCCGCGTTTTATTCCGCGTTTTGTCTTGCATTTTATTCCGCGTTTTGTCCCGCGTTTCCTGCCGTACTTTTATCTCTTTTCTGTTATCCACGCTGCTTCTCATCTCTTTTCCTGCCTCTTTGTACTTTCCTCCATCAATCTGATCTGTTGGAGGAACAGACTGTTGAGTTCCTCCCAGTCCGATACTCTGTCATCCGGCATTGAGGCGGTTTTCGTCTTAAATGCATCGAGATTCCTGCTGATATAACCGTTCAGTTCGTCAATTCTCCCGCCCTTTCCCGTCTCGGGCGTTTTCACCTTAATGTCGATCAGCCGATCTACGGCCGGCCTCATTTCCTCCTCCAAAACAGAAGCCGCAAGCTCGGAAAACAAGACAGGCGGAGGGCAGCCCTTCTCCTCAATCCACTTACAGGCAAGAATAGGGCGGAGAACGTAAAAATATTTCTTATATTTTACTTCCTCTCCCTGGAGATACTCGGTAAAATTGGTCCTGGCCGTTCCATAATAGTGGTACATTCCGGCTTTGCATGAAAAATAACGTTCCGCCGTTTTCCGTATTCCCGCCCACTCCGGCGTTGTCCTGTACACTACCGGTGAGTTACTCCACTCAAACAGAGCCGCGTTTGATTTGTGGAAATGGCGCAGTGTTTTTGAGAGGTCCCAGCCATTGATATCCAGCGTCTCATCTAACTCCCAGTCGATAAAGTCCTTCTTTTCATCCAGCCTCAGGTAATCGCCCGCCGTCCTCACATAGACAAACCTGACGTCATAGTCACTGTCAGGAGAGGCAAAGCCCCAGGCCCTGCTGCCCGACTCGACCGCATGCAGGATTTTTACATGTTCCTCCCGCTCTATCTCATCCAGTTTCAAATTCACAAGCCCTTCTATCGTACCTTCATAATCTTTATACTTCATCTCTGACCACCTTTTCATTCACTTCCATGACAAATTCCTCCACGGCCCCGTAATCCGGCTCATCGGGAAGAAGCGTGTGTCTCGCCGCATAAGTGAGGCGCTTCTCATAGTCCGCTAAAATCTCATAGAATTCCTCACGGTAAGAACCGTCCGCCTTCTGGTACTCCCCGTTTCTCACACTCATAAGAAGCGGCAGCTCCGCCCCGCGGTATGTATTGATCTCTCCCTTTTCCAGAATATCGAGAGCCATCATAAACAGCCTCAAAAGGTGCATGGCATGTTTATTCAAATGATTGTCGTCTTTCTTCCTGTTCCGCTTTCCCAGATATTGGTATTCCTTCACTATGTGATTCATCTCCGCCCACAGTCCCTTGTAATCTCGCAGCGGATAGTGGGTGAGCGATGCATCCATAAAGATTTCCGTCTCCATATCCGTTCTCCCGGAACGGTCGATATACAGCCGGATCTGCCCCTCCTCAAACTTCTCGTATCTGGTCCTGAAGGTGTGCATCGCATTGTTGACACTGTTCAGAATATGGCGTTCTTTCTCACTCTGTCCGTAGGAATCACGGGCCAGTGCGTTCTGCAGCCTGCGGAGCTGCTGATCCGCGTAGCCTCCGAAGGACTGGATTGCCTTCTTTGAAAGAAACATCTTTTTCCTCTTCAGCAGTTCTCTTCCGATATCGCTCAAATACAGATATTTCTCTTCCTCAATCCCCAAAAGCTCGCAGGTATTCGGATTGCAGCTTAACAGGAGGTTAATCATTTTATTAAAAGAATAGATTACCGTGTCCGTCTTATCATCCACGTACTGTTCAAAGTCCGTCATCCCGATCAGATCGGATTTTTGGTTCAGCGTAATTCCCCGGATATCAATATCACTGCCCGCGTTGTTGGTCC
>CATWBR010000244.1 GCA_958349075.1 uncultured Clostridium sp. | reverse complement strand
AGGAATTTTTTCTCCTGGATTCCCCTCACCACAACTTATAAACCGGGACTGAAGACTCATATACAACCTCTCACTACCCCGTCCGCCGTCTTACAGAGGCGTCCTCGCATCTCAATTAAATCCTCATGCCCCGAACAGAAGTCCGACCGGCCCGGTAATGATTCCCGGAACCAGAATAAAAATGCACAGTGCCACCGCAATCAGGATAATCCATGGAATCGACGCCTTTATAATCTTCTCAAGCGTCAGGCCGGTGACATTTTGGGCCGCGTACAGGCACACTCCGACCGGAGGCGTAATCAGTCCGAAGGACAGTGTGATAACGAGAAATACCACGAAAAACAGCGGTGATACGCCAACCGATATGACAGCCGGTAAAAGAATCGGAACCAGGATGTAGATAGCGGCCGTGGCGTCCATGAACATTCCCACCAGAATCAGGAATGCATACAGGATAAACATAATGATGATACGGTTGTCGGAAACTCCGATAATCATGTTGGCCACGCGGCTTGGAAGTCCGTCCATCTCAAATATCAGAGAGGCCGGTTTGGCTGTTATCGCCACAAACAGGATTGTACCTGTTGTTCTTGCATTTTTACAGATAATTCTCGGTATATCGCTCCACTTCAGATCCTTGTAAATATAGATGGAGACAAGAATTGTATAGCCCACGCCGATGGCCGCTCCCTCGGTCGGGGTATAGAATCCGGTGAACACGCCGCCCAGCAGGATAACCGGAGTGAGCAGGGCCGGTATGGCCGTGAGAAATGCCCTTCCCAACCTTTTTAACTCAAACTTGGAACGATCGCCGATGCCGTGTTTTTTACAATAGATAAAGTTGTATACCATGAAGATGAGTCCGATGATAATGCCCGGTATCAGGCCTGCAATCAGGGCCTGGCCGATTGACACATTGGCAGTGGAGGCCGCGACAATCATCAGGATACTGGGCGGAATGACGGAGGCCAGCATGGAGCCGGACAGGTTGATGGCGGTCGCATAGTCCTTTGGATATCCCTTTTTTGAAAGGGCGTTGATGCTCATTTTACCGATGGAGGCGATCGCCGCAACGGAAGAGCCCGACATTCCGGCAAAAAGCATGTTAACCACTACCGAAACATGGCCGAGGCCGCCGTAAATCCAGCCCACGCCGGCATCCGCCAGCTCGTAAATCCTGTCTGCAACGCCGCCCTCATCCATCAGCGAGCCGCAGAGAATAAACAGAGGGACCGCAACCATGATAAAGCTGTTCATCGACGTGAACATGGACTGCACCGCCATACTCAGAGGCAGTTCCGACATTGTAATAATCGTGATAACAGAAGCCGCGCCCAGGGAGACTGCAATCGGCACTCCCAGAAACATCAGCACAATAAAGAGTACAAGAAGCACTAAACTCATGCCTGGTCACCCCCTTCTTTCACCTTCTCGGGAATTGATACATTGCCCCTGTATTCCAGAAAACTCTGAACCGTTCCGACAATGCCCAGTATGCCGGAAAGCGGGACACAGAAACCTACGATTGTCATCGGTATGCGCAGGGCCGTTCCCATCTCATTCAGCATCTTCTGCTGCATTACCAGTTCCCAGCCGTAAATAATCATAAAGCCAAAGAATCCGATCACTATGACCGCATATAAAAGCTCACTGAACTTCTTAAGCCATTTCGGACCCATGTTTAAGAATAAAACTACTCTCGACGACTCCGCTTTGTTGAAGCCGGACGCCAGGGCGATAAACATCATCCAGATAAACAGGTAACGCGTGGTTTCTTCTGTCCATGGGAACGGATGTGCCACCAAACGCCCTATAATCTGTGCCATGATTGTAAAAAACATGCCAATGAGTGCAACCCCAACAATAACATTCTCCAAAAAGTCAACGCAGTCAAAAAACTTATAAAGCGGTGATTTTTTCCGTTCCATTATGTAATCCCTCCGTTATAATCCGCAGCCGTTCCTGTTATTGTAAAACGGCATTACCCCCACAGCCCCGCAGTTTTGCGGGCCGTGGGATGTAACATCCTTCTGCCTTACTGTTTTCCACAGAATTCGGCGGTTGCGTTAAACACTTCATCATCCTCAATCAGTTCCTTGAATACCGGATAGCAGCTCTTGGATATGTCGATAAATAACTGACGGTTTTCAGAGGAAACCTCATTATATTCCATGCCGTTGTCGAGCAGTGTTTTAAGCGCCGTCTCGTCTTCTTTTGCCATAAATTCCACATTCCACTGCTGTACTTCTTCTCCTGCCTTTGTAAGAGCGTTTTTCTGCTCATCCGTCAGTTTTTCAAACTTTGCCGTGTTGAAACCAACCAGCCATGCGTCTGCCATGTGATCGGTCTGGGAAATATATTTCTGTACTTCATAGAATTTGTTGGAATACGGCACGTCAATCGGATTTTCCTGGCCGTCCAGCGTCTTAAGCTGAAGAGCGTTATAAACTTCACTGAAGTTCATCGGTGTACAAGTGGCGCCGCATGCCTTGAAGAATTCCACATAAAGTGAGTTGTTCGGAACACGGAGCACAAGGCCTTTTACGTCATCCGGCGTGTTGACCGGGTGTTTAGAGTTAGTTATTTTTCTGAAGGATCTCGTCCAGCTTCCCACCGTGGTGATTCCCATCTCTGAAACACTGTTCATCAGCCCTTTTCCTGTGTCGCTGTTTAAATAATCGAGAAGCTGCGCCTGATCGTCGAACATATAAGGCACAGAGATTACGTTGAATCCGGGATTGAAGCTTGCGTATACGGAAGTGGCCAGGATAACCATATCAAGAGAGCCTGCTGAAAGCTGTTTGATTCCAGCCGCCGTGTCGCCGCCGTAAAGGGAGCCGTTTCCTGAAATTGTAAATTTGAGTGTGCCGCCCGAATATTCTTCGGCACGCTTTGCAAATTCCTGTGCCGCCTGATAAATATACGAAGCCTCCGGATCGGGTACGCAGATTGTAATCTTGGTCGCTTCTGCGGACGCCTCTGCTTTGTTCTCCCCCGCCGGCGCCGATGTTGTCCCCTTGCTCTGACATCCCGTCAGACCCATACATGCCATAGCCGCAGCTAAAACCACTGCTAAAATTTTTTTGCTCATAATGAACTCCTCCTCATTCTATCTCTTTTAATTGCTTTTTTAATTCTTTATGAATTGTGCGGGCGGTCAGTATAAATTGCTGGTCACCCTGTAGAGATCTTTAATCTGCGGATATAATTGCGTGTATACACGGTATCCTCTCTCATAAGCTTCATCGTTCTCATGGGAGGCTGTAACCACCCGGCATACTTTTTTCTCCACTTTTTCCGACGCCTCGTAGACATCCTTAAAAACACCGCCCCCTACGCCGCCCAGCAGAGCGGCTCCGATTGGCGCCATATCATTTAAATCCAGGACTTTTATGTTTACCCCCATGATGTCCGCCTTAATCTGCGCCCAGACCTCACTTTTGGCTCCTCCGCCGATGGATACAAATTCACCGATGCGTTTCCCCGTCACCCGTCCGGCAATCTCGGCCAATTGGCGCAGACCGTATCCGCATCCTTCCATAATCGCACGGTTGAAGTCGCTGCGCGTGGTCTGAAGGGATATGCCGAAAAAGACGCCTCTGGCGTACGGATCCCAGATGGGACTCCTCTCCCCCAGCATATAGGGCAGAAACACAAGACCGCCGCAGCCCGGTTTTGATTTGGCCGCCTCCTCGTTCATTCTGGTAAATACATCCTGATGGGTCAGCTCCGATTCATCCTGAAGATCCCTGCAGAACTCATCCTTGAACCATTGGTAAGCAGAGCCTGTATGCGACATTGCCCCCTGATATATCCAGGTGCCGTCCACCACATGGCACCGGTTGATGAAACCATGGTCGAATTTGGGCTGATCCACGCAGACGGTCAAAACGTTGGTGGTGCCCACCGACTCACATACATCCCCGGCACCGGTCACCCCTACCGCCAGGGAGGCGCATGCCGTATCCCCGCCCCCAATTACGACCGGTATTCCTTCCCGAAGTCCCAGTCCGGTTAAATCGCGGTTGATAAGTGTTCCCACCACATCCGTTGAGTGAAGGAGCGGAGGCAGTTTTTCGATATCAATCCCCACCTTGCCGCAGATATAGGAGGACCACTTATATCCGCCCGTCGTCTCGAAAAAGTTACTGTAGGAAGCATTGGAATAGTCAATGGCAAAGCGGCCCGTCATCCGGTGGGCCATCAGTGTGTTGACATGGCCAAAGTATTTTGTTCTTGCATACTCCTCCGGCAGATTTCTTTTAATCCACAGCATGGATGTCCCCGATGTTGCTCCCGCCATCGCAGTGTTGGCCGTTATCTCAAACAGCTTTTCACTGCCGACCGCTTCAAGAATCATCTCCGCCTCTCTGGTGCTCCTCCTGTCGGAATACAAAATCGGGTCCACCAGCACTTTTCCGTCTTCCCCAAATGCGGCGAGGCCGGGACAGAGGCTTGAAATCCCAATTCCCGCAATCTGTGACAAATCAAGCCCCTTACCCTCGGATACCAGTACCACGCATTTCAGAAAAGCGTTCCACATGTCCTCCGTATCGATCTGCTGAAAGTCGGGATTCGGTGTAATCAGGCGGTATGAACTTTTACTGATTCCCAGTACCCCGGCGTTTTCATCGATCACCGCCACCTTTACGCTGGTGGTTCCGACGTCAACGCCCAATAAGTATTTCCCCTCCATATACATTAACCTCTGTTTTTATTATTCCGGCCGGAGTTTTAGAAATCCCCGTAATTTTTATCGTTCTCAAGCTGTACCAGCAGTTCTTTCGCTTCTTTTACGCTGTAGCCGTTGTGAATCATATATCTCAGTGCGATAACAAGAGCCGTCACATCTTTATAATCCCATACGAAACGTCCCATTGTAACTCCGCCTACGCCGCAGTCCATTGCTTCTCTTGTCATAACAAGATAGTCGTCCAGTGTCTTGCATGCGTCTCCGCCCTGAATTACGACCCTGAAACTGGAGGGTACGCAGGCAAGTGCCTTTGCCATGCTGTCCGGATCCCCTGTGTATGTGGTCTTAACAATGTCCATTCCAAGTTCGCAGGCGCTTCTTACGCAGTATGCAATATTTTCCCATGCCGTTCTCTTGTCTGCCGGAACGCTCTCACCCTTTGGATAAACGTGGCCGATTAACGGCATTCCTTTTCTCATACACTCCTCAGCGATTCTGCCGATTGCCTCAAACTGCTCGCCCTGGAAATCTCCCAGTGTCATACAGCCCATGGAAACAGCGTCCGCACCCATACGGATTGCCTCGTCCACAGTTCCGAAAATCGTATCCTTTGTCGGGGCTACCGGGGAGTAGTTGGAGATTTTCATCAGAATGGAAACCTTGCCTGCATGCTGGTACATGCATCTCTCGGCAATTCCTTTTGTCATCGTCATTGCATCGGGTCTGCCAAGAATGATTTTATCAATGGCGGACTGGACATCCTGGATTCCCGTCATCGGTGCAATTCCCCTGGATGTGGCATGGTCTACCGTGATTGCCATCATTTTGTTGCTCTTCTGATTAACTAATCTGCTCATTCTTACTTCTTTTCCTAACATTGCCATAACTCTTTTCCTCCTGAAATCTTGTTTGTTTTTGCTGTTTGATTCTGACCGGCTGCCGGCTTGCCGTTTACCGCAAAGCAGGACACGCTGCCGCCGTGAATGATTTTCAAGCGCTCTCTAAGGCTCTATCATAACTTTCAGTCCCTGACCGCTCTTACAGTATTCAAAGGCCTCTTTAAAATCATCGAGTTTAAATGTATCTGTCGCTATTCTGTCGAGATTAATCTTCTTATTTATAACCATATCGGCTGCCTCAAGGTAATCAATACGTTTGTATGCCGTGCTGCCGTTTACATTGATTTCATTGTAGTGGATGGTGTTTACCTCTATCGTACACTCGCCCGTGCCCGCAAATCCCGCAAACAGATTGACCGTTCCGCCCTTCCTGCAAAGCTTAAGCGTCGAATTTACCAGCGCCGGCACTCCGATTGCCATAACGATGACATCCGCTCCCATACCGTTTGTGGCGTCCATAACAATTTTATGTAAATCTTCCGTTGTCGGATCAACCGTCAGGTCTGCTCCCAAATCCAGGGCTGCTTTTCTTCTCATCTCGTTGGGTTCGCTGACAATCACCATCCTGGCGCCTGCAATTTTGGAAAGCTGCATATGCATCAGGCCGATTGGGCCGGCCCCCGCAATCAGAACCACATCGTTAAAACCTGTCCCCGCATTTTTAAGGCCTCTGATACAGCAGGCCAGCGGTTCAATCAGGGCACCCGCCGTGTAGGAAACATCCTCGGGTAATTTCACCACGTTGCCGCTCTTTATCAGAATCTCGGGAAGGAGCACGTACTCTTCAAAGCCGCCATTGAACTCGTAGCCTATGGCTTTTCTGTTCATGCAGGCATTTTCCCTGCCTTCCAGACATGCCGGACAGGAGCCGCACGGTATAACGTTGGCAATGGAAACTCTGTCTCCGGCTTTAAAGCCTTCCACATCTTTTCCAACCTCGCAGATATCTCCGCACATCTCGTGGCCCACAACAGAAGGATACCTGATTCCCTTTGTCTTTGTGCCTGCGAAAATTCTCATGTCGGTTCCGCAGATAGCCGCCTTTTTCATCTTCAGGAGCATCTCGTGATCTCCGATTACCGGCTTTGCTATCTCTTCCGTTGCAAAGTCATTCGGTCCATGAAGAACTACTGCTTTCATTTTAACCCCTCCTATTTTGATTGGTTTCAAATTGGTTTTTTTGTAGTTTTATTACACTAGGATAATAT
>CATWBR010000243.1 GCA_958349075.1 uncultured Clostridium sp. | reverse complement strand
CTGATAATGTATGATTAGGAAACTTTTTTCCTTCATTTTCTTAAGTTACTCCATCCCTTCTCAGTGCAATTCCTCAATTGCCTTATCTAAAAAGACCTCTCCATCCAGATGTTCCAACTCATGGCAGTAACATTTTGCCATCTCACCTTCTCCGGTTACGATAATCTCCATGCCGTTTTCATCCAATGCCTGAACCGTTACTTTCTGCGGGCGGATCGTTTTTGCAAAACGTCCCGGAAAGCTCAGGCAGCCCTCAATGCACTCCTGTACCCCGCTTCTGCCGATTATCTTCGGATTGACCAGTTTCAGGCACACATCGCAGTAATCAACGACAACCAGCCGCTTTAGAATGCCCACCTGGTTGGCCGCCATGGCTGCCGCATTTTCCGTATGATGCAGCGTATTCATCATATCATCCAGCAGCTCCCTGATCTTATCATCCACTACCCTGACCTCTTTACACCTTTTCCTCAATATCTCATCATCATTCATCCGAATCTGCCTGATCGCCATGGTTCTCCCTTCTGCTGCAGTCGGCTCTCGATTTCTTCCGGCTCTCCGCAAATAAAAATACCTCTTCAATGGAACAGCCGAACACCTGCGATATACCATAGGCAAGCCAGATCGACGGTTCGAATTTCTCTGTTTCAATTGCATTGATTGCCTGTCTTGAGGTTCCGACCATCTCCCCCAATTGTTCCTGGGTTATGCCTTTTTTCTCCCTCAATTCCCTGATCCTGTTTTTCACTTCTGCCCTCCTATGTAATGTTTACCTTACATATGTTATTTACAGTATAAGAGCTGTCCGGTGTATTGTCAACCTCAGTTACTGTTCACCCCCTGCCGGAAAGCGGCAGTGTTTCGGCCAATACCCCGCTTCGCTGGATACTTCCTGTAAAAAGCAACTATTTTCTCTGTGCTCATTCACGTTGCAAAATTTTTTTCTTGCAATCTGGGGTTACATAGATTATAATAAATACAGAACAAATGTTCGATATTTTAAAGGAGGGCTGCCATGATAATCAGTGCCAGCAGAAGAACCGATATCCCTGCCTTTTTTTCCGGCTGGTTTATGAATCGCATCAGAGAGCAATATGCCCTTGTACAGAATCCGTTTAATGCCCACCAGATAAGCAAAGTCAGTTTAAGTCCCGATGTGGTCGACTGTATTGTATTCTGGAGCAAGAATCCTGAACCGATGATACACAGATTGCAGGGACTGAAGGACTACATGTACTATTTCCAATTTACTCTGAATGCGTACGGAGAAGATCTTGAAAAGCAGCTCCCTCCCGTTTCCGAACGCATTTCTACCTTTCATACCCTTTCCCGTCTCCTTGGAAAGAATCGGGTTATCTGGCGCTATGATCCCATCCTTCTCACTGAAAAGTATACTCTCTCATGGCACCTTGACCACTTTGCCTCCATGGCCGGTTTACTGCAGGGCTGTACGGAACGATGCATTATCAGCTTTATAGATCTCTACGCCTCCATTGCCGGTCCGGCGAAGAAGTACGGTATCCGTGAACTTCCCGACAGCACGGTTCCTGCATTTGCAAATGAATTATCCTCCATTGCCCGCTCTTTCGGCATGACGATGGAAACCTGTTCGGAAAAGATCGATTTATCTTCCTGCAATATCGCCCATGGCTGCTGTATCGACGGCCGTTTGATCTCAAACCTCCTCGGCTGTCCTCTCAGCGTGGAGAAGGACAGGAACCAGCGGCCCGGGTGCGGCTGTATCGCCAGCATTGACCTGGGACTCTACAATACATGCCAAAACGGCTGTGTCTACTGTTATGCCAATCACAGCCGCCAAACCCTGGAAAAGCGCAGCCGGATGTACGATGAGTGTTCCCCCTTGCTCTGCGGCCGTCTTACGGAGCTGGATAAGGTGACGGAACGGAAGGTAAAAAGCCTGCAAAACAGACAGCTTGATCTGTTTTCCAGACTTCCTTCCGAATCAAATTGACAAAACTTTTGTGAATGCCAATTCGGACAGCTATAAAAGAAGTAATTTACATTTTTTCCATTATTTTGTATACTTAATACATAAATTTATGGAAAGAGGAGGAACACTATGAAAGTCATCAGTCACGGAATTGTTAACGGCATTATTGAGGACAAGTACGGTAAGCGCGGTTCCCATTTCAACGAATTCGGGATGTCGACCTATTCCCTTCCGTTCGAAATCCTGGATGCTCCGGAAGGAACAAAGAGTTTTGCACTTCTCCTGGAAGATAAAGATGCTTTTCAGGTCAATGGAGGCTTTTCCTGGATTCACTGGGCTGCCGCCAACATAACAAGAGCTAAGATTGAAGAAAACGAGAGCCAGACCGCCACCGATTTTGTCCAGGGCGTCAATACCTGGAACTTCAAGCAGAGCAGTCCCGAGAACAAAAAGCTTACGGCTTTTTACGGAGGTATGGCTCCGCCGGATGCTCCGCATCTCTATGAGCTTCATGTGTATGCACTGGACTGTCTGCTTGATCTGGAGAACGGCTTCCTGATGAACCATATGTACCGCCAGATGGACGGACATATCCTGGATCAAGATACGCTGAAGGGCGAATACCGTAATTAATAAAGACACGGTGAAAGGAAGGCACGGCTTTCCTATGATGCAAGATGGAATCCCGCCCGCGGGATTCTCCGCCTGCGGCGGGTCGCTTTAGCGACATCATTCCTTACCGCAAAAGTGCGCTCCTGCCCGGAGGGCTTTTGATATCATAAAGCACTTTCCTATGATATAAAAGATGACGGCCAGGAGGTATCCCTGTCCGTCATTCTTATATTAGCTGATTACCCTGGGTTCCTGTCTTTTTTGTGACAGTTTCTCAGCCTGTAATCCGCCCGTTTCCAAATTCATTTCTGGTTTGCCTGCTGCTTCAGATACGGGAACAATCCGCCCGCTTTCATGATATCGTTCTCCAGATTACTGACGGCATCGCCGTGAAACTCATTCCGGTTCGTCAGGTCTCTGATCGTCCCTGTCGCAGTGTCAATTTCAAGCTCATCTTTATCCGATATCTCACCGTTCTTAATTGCTCTCCCAAGATCTTTGACAAAGAGGACCAGATATCCGTTATTAACCGCATTCCGGTAATAAATTCTGGAAAATGTCTCCGCCAGAACACAGGGAATACCTCCGTACTGGAGACAATATACGGCGTGTTCACGGCTGGAACCGCAGCCAAAGTTTTTTCCGGCCACAACAATATCTCCCGGCTTTACTTCTTTGGCAAAGTTCTCTTTACCGGGATAGTATTCAAACGCATACTGGGGCATATTTTCCGGATCCGTCTCTGCCAGATATTTATTATGGTATATCAAATCGGTATCGACATCATCGCCGAATACCCAGGCTCTTCCTTTCAGAATACTCATATTTATTTCCTCCTTTACCCCGGATTATCCGAGAATCTCCCTCGGGTCGGTGATACAGCCTCTGACTGCCGTCGCCATGGCCGACATCGGACTCATCAGATAAGTATGGCTTCCCTTCCCTACTTTGCCGATAAAGTTCCTGTTGGTGGTGGAACAGCCGACATCACCGGACGGCAGGGCTCCATAATGCTCTGCGGTGCATAGGGAGCAGGTGGGATTTGTAAATACAATGCCTGCTTCCAGAAATTTTTCAATCATTCCCTCCTTTGCACACTGTATCTGAACTTCCGTAGTACTTGGGGTAATGATGGCGCGGATATCGGGACTGATTTTCCCTCCCCCGGCCATCAGCACCTCATAGGCTGCCTTCAAATCTTCAAAGCGGCCGTTGGAACAGGAGCCGATATGAATCTGGTCCACCACAGTACCTGCGACATCGCGCACAGGATGCACATTATCCGGAGCGTCAGGGCAGGATGCCAGAGGTTCCAGGTTCGTCACATCATAGTGTAATATCTTACAGTATTCCGCATCCGGATCGGCCGAGAGCAGCTTCACCCGCTCCCTTACCTCCTCTCCCGCCCTCTCTGCCAGCCATTCGAGCACTTCTCCGTTCGGCATAATTAACGGGACTTTTCCGCTCATTTCCGTTACCATGGAACAGAGTGTCAGCCGCTCGGCCAGTGTCGCGTGTTTGATTGTCTCGCCGGTAAATTCAACTGCAAGGAAATCCATACCGCTGGCTCCCAAATCACCGACAATATGGGTCAGAAGATCCCGCATGCACACTCCTTTTTGAAAGGCACCGGTAACCTCTATTTTCATCGTCTGCGGCACACGGAACCAGTTTGTTCCGTTGATATAAGATGCCGCTATATCGGAATTTCCCACACCGGTCGCAAAAGCGCCTACCGCTCCCAAAAGATTCATATGGCTGTCCGTTCCCAGAACCACGTCACCCGGTTTTATCAGCCCGTGTTCCAGCATAACATGCTGTCCAATGCCCTGGTTGATGTCGAATACATGCCTGATCCCCTGGCGTTTGGCAAATTCACGGATTATTTTCTGGTTGTTGGAAACCTTCTCTGAATGAGAAGGTGCCTGAAGGTCGAAGGTATATGCAATCTTATCCGGATCCCAGACTTTTGCATCCTTCCCCATCTCCTTTTCAAACTGCAAAACACAGTTGGCTCCTCCAAAATCGCGGGCGGAGGCCAAATCAATCCTGCACCATATACGGTCGCCAACCTCAACCGGATGGCCGCAAGCCCGCTCCATAATCTTTACAATCGTCGTCTTTCCCATTATATCCCCTTTCTCCGCTATGGCTATTTCAGGCCCAAAAATGATTTTACCGCTTCAAAATTGATGAAATCTGCCTTATTAATTACAACCCCCTCCGGACTGCGGAGCGTCCCATCGCCCTCATGGGCATGGTTGGCTATGATATGACCAATTTTTGTGGAGCAGCCGTTGCGCAGCGCCAGCACCGTACCTGAAAACGGATGACGCAGATCCTTGCCAAGCTCGGACTTTACCGTAACCCCATCCTCATTTTTTTCATATTCAATCAGCTTTCCCACATCATGAAGCAGAGCGCCCACAATCAGCTCGTCGTGATTTAAGGTAAAGGAAGGGTCTTTCTTTGAATAGATATCATTAAACTCATCCATGGCTGCCCTTGAAATCCGGGTAACGCCGCGCACATGATCCAGATAGCTGAAGGGGCAGTCCGGTATCAGCAATGTAAAAGGGATGTTATCCATGTCATCCGGTTCCCAGCCACCGGTATTAAGTGCATCTATGTAGGTAGCTACCACTTTGTCCTGAAGTTCCCTGTCATGAATCCAATCGATTTCGGGAAGCAGTTTTCTGATTCTTTCTTCCATTTTTTTATCACCTTTCTTCAATCAGTTCCTATTCTCACCAGTTCAGCAGGGACAGGAAAGAACCTGGATCTGACTCCTGTTCAAACCGCGTGCAGCGGTCAATGACCTCTTTTATTGTTTCTTCCTTCAAGAGTCCCGTGGCTGCGGTGATAAACTTTTCAACCAGCTCATCAAAGCCAACCGGATTCTGTGGAGAGCCTTTCAGGTCATAGCACTCCTCCTCATACTCCGTCCCGTCCTTCATAATAATTTTAACCTGGGCGCCCCGTTTTTTCGGGTATAGAGAGTTGACCGCTTCATCGATACGGACTGTCACCAGCTTTGCAAGTTTCAGGTACCCCCGGTCTGTGTAAGCTTCTTCCTTCAGATGGCGGACGGCAACGCCATGGTCCTTGAGAGCCAGGGCGACTCCGTAGGGAATGCTGAACTTCGCCTCACCCGGATTCTTTGGTTCATAAATAATTCCGGTCAGCTCATATGCCACTCTATGAGTTCCCACCTCCACAGCGGCCACCCCTTCCGGATCAATATCATTTTTTACCGCAAGGTTCAGTACGGCCTCAATGGCCGGCTGGGAATGACGGCAGGTGGGATAAAATTTATTGTATGTTTCCGATATCTGATAATCTTTTCCAATCCTTTCCGTTACCAATTCCGGACTGATGGTTCTGCTCATCGCCTGGAAGAGTCCGGTCTTTCCCTCAAAAACGGTTGTAGTTCCCGGCAGCCCCTGTTCCGCCACATAGGCGCAGCAGATACCGTTGTAAGCAGCATTACCCACCATCACACATTTGGACTGCTGTCCGGAAACGGTGGCCTCCATCAGCCCGGATGCCTGGAGCCCCGCCATGCCAAGGCCGTTGGCCATCCTCTCTTCGTCCAGTTTCATCAGTTTACCGGCAACTGCCGCCGCCCCTATCGTATCGCAGGTTGCAGACGGATGAAATCCCCGGTCGATGAGCTGCGGGCTCTGTGCGGCCGCAAGCCGGTATACAATCTCGTACCCCAGCACAATTGCCGTCAGTATATCTTTCCCGGTAGCATTCAGCTTTGCTCCCATTACTAGCGCTGTCGGAACAACCACTGCCCCTGCGTGGACGCCTGCGAATTTATGTCCGTCATCCAGCTCTATCGAATGGGCAAATGTAGCGTTCAGCATCGCCGCCCGCGGGGCGGGAAAACACGGACAAGGATTCTTACCGATAATACCGCACTCTCCCTTCCCAATCTTTTCCATCGCCGCAATCAGCGCATCCGCATAATTCCACCCGGCGCGGCCGGCCAGCATGGCTCCGATTGTGTCTAACAGGCGTTCCCTGGCAAGATCCACCACGCCGGACGGAAGATCTTCGTAATTCGTCTTTACAAGAAAATCCGCAAACTGATGTGTCAATTCCATCTTAATAATTCCTCCTTTGCCAAAATTTCTCACTGTCGGCTTCCAGTTTATTGCTCTTTGCAATTTTCATCACAGCATCCACATAGTTTCTATTGTACGGAAATCATTTCTTTTATATAGAAATTTTATCACAGAAACAGGTAAAATAC
>CATWBR010000242.1 GCA_958349075.1 uncultured Clostridium sp. | reverse complement strand
CCTGGGGAAACAATTTTTTGTTTTTTCATCTGTCTACTTGACAGGGAGCGGTTCATAAACATGTTGTGCCGCCTTTTTCTTTGTTCCGGCAGGAAAGTTTTTGGGTTACTGTTCACCGGCAATAGGGACAAAATGAAAAAAATTATTGACTTTTGGGTTATACAGTGCTAACCTAAAAATAAAAGTTAGTTGAGCATAACTCAAAGAATATACATAAAGAATAGAATGACAGGCAGAAAGAAGAAAAGGAGAATCCGTATGCCTTTGACAATGGCAAGAGAAGGGGATGTAACATCGATCAGGCGGCTTTGTGGAAAAGAAGAGGTGCGCAGCCACCTGAAACGCATGGGTTTTGTGCCGGGAACGTGTATGAGGGTAATCTCCATCCGCGACGGCAATGTGATTGTGACGGTAAAAAATATACGGGTTGCAATCGGGAGAGAAATGGCGGGCAAAATCATAGTACTGGCCGGGTAAGCAGAAGAGTATGGTTATCAAAATAGCAGGCAGGAGGGGACAGGCGCATGGAGGCGGCCTCTTTTTTATGATACTTGGTTAGCTTGAACTAATCTCATCAGGGCTGTTTTGGTACGGGAATAAGGAGGACTGATATGTGGCAGAAAGAACAGGTAATTGAAGAATTCCAGAAAAGGGGAAAGAGGATAACGGGACAGCGGGAAATGCTTCTGGATGTGCTTCTGGAAGGAAACTGGACCAGTTGCAAAGATGTTTATTATGAGGCCAGAAAAAGAGATCCCAAACTGGGGATGGCAACCGTTTACCGGACGGTCAATGCCCTGGAGGAAATTGGGATTCTGACCAGGACTTACCGCTACTCTTTCCCGCCCAGGGAGAAGGAAAATACAGGTAGTTGAGTAGATTTCTCAATAAGCCATATTAGAATTGACTAACCTGGAAAATATTGGTTATTATCCAGGTGACAAAGCAAAAGTAAATTCCCGTAAAGGAAGTGACACAAGATGAAGAATCACAGATTCTGGGCATGGGCCATGGTATTTTGTTTTGTAATGACAATGTACACAGGGTACAGGCACAAATAGGAGGACAAAAGAATGATGGATTGTTTAAACTGGAAAAAAGCAGGTCTGTTTTTAGGCGGTGTGCTGTTTGGAACAGCCGGTGTCAAGATTCTGGGAAGCAATGATGCCAAGAAATTCTACATAAACAGCCTGGCGGCAGGGCTGCGGGCAAAGGACTGCGTGATGGCTACGGCTACGAATATTCAGGAAAATGCGGAAGATATCATGGCAGAAGCAAAAGAAATTAATGAAAAACGCAGACAGCAGGAAGTATTTGAAGACGAAAGCGGTGAAGAGCCCGTAGAAGATTTCAATGAAATTTAAAATCAAACATGAAATAAGAGGCAGGATTCGAATTCACCTGTACCAGGGGGAGATGAGCATCCGCCAGGCCGACTTGCTGGAACACTATCTCAGGGAACTTACCGGAGTGACCGGGGTTAAGGTATACGACAGGACGGCCGATGCGGTGATTCTCTTCGACGGAGACAGGGGCATGATTCTGAAAGGAATCTGCAGATTTACCTACGATGACGAACGTCTCTGTGAGATGGTCCCGAAGAACAACGGACGGGCGTTAAACCGTGAATATAAGGAAAAACTGATAGAGAAAGTCATGATACGCGCTTTTACAAGGGTATGCCTTCCCGTCCGCTTTCGGGCCGTCTATACGACAGTGAGGTCGGTGAGATATCTGGCAAAGGGCATTAGCTGCCTGCTTAAAAGAAAGCTGGAGGTGGAGGTCCTGGATGCAACGGCAATCGCCGTTTCCATCCTGCGCCGTGATTTCGGCACGGCCGGTTCGGTCATGTTCCTTCTTGGGATCGGTGAACTCCTTGAAGAGTGGACCCATAAAAAGTCGGTGGATGATTTGGCAAGGAGCATGTCTTTAAATATCACGAAAGTATGGCAGAACGTGGACGGGACACAGGTGCTCGTGCCGGTCACCGATATCCGTGAAGGGGACATGGTGACGGTTCATATGGGAAATGTGATTCCGCTCGACGGCGTAGTGGTTACCGGCGACGCGATGGTAAACCAGTCATCGATGACGGGAGAGTCCGTCCCCGTAAGAAAAGAGACGGGAATGTATGTGTATGCCGGCACGGCCATTGAGGAGGGGGAGATTACGCTATGCGTAAAGAAGGCAGCCGGTGCAACAAGGTTTGAACGGATTGTCAGAATGATAGAGGAGTCGGAGCAGCTTAAGTCCACGGCGGAGGGAAAGGCAGCCACGCTGGCCGATGCCCTTGTGCCGTGGAGCCTTGGAGGAACGGCCCTCACCTATCTACTGACCGGAAACGCGACAAAGGCGCTGTCTATCCTGATGGTGGATTTCTCCTGCGCCCTGAAGCTGGCAATGCCCCTCTCCGTACTTTCAGCCATGCGTGAGGCGGGCGGTTACCGCATTACGGTCAAAGGCGGAAAATATCTGGAGGCGGTTGCCGCGGCAGACACAATTGTATTTGACAAAACAGGGACGCTGACAAAGGCAAAGCCTCAGGTGGCCGACGTGGTCGTGTTTAACGGCCAGGAAAAGAATGAACTTCTCCGTCTCGCCGCCTGCCTGGAAGAACATTTTCCGCATTCCATGGCAAACGCCGTTGTCAACGAGGCGGTGAAACGCGGCCTGGTGCATCAGGAGATGCACTCTAAGGTGGATTACATCGTAGCGCACGGAATCGCCACCTATGTGGGCGGGGAGCGGGTTGTCATCGGAAGTTACCATTTTGTCTTTGAGGATGAGGGCTGCCGCATCCCGGAGGATGGAAGAGAGGTATTTGACAGTCTTTTGGTGGAATACTCCCATCTTTATATGGCGATAGGAGGCACGCTGGCCGCAGTCATCTGCATCGAGGACCCGCTGAGGGAAGAGGCGGATGCCGTAATCGGCGCACTGCACCGCCAGGGTATCTCAAAGATTGTCATGATGACGGGAGACAGTGAACGGACGGCCCGCGCGATTGCCGGCCGGGTCGGTGTGGATGAGTACTATTCCGAAGTCCTGCCGGAGGATAAAGCCGGATTTGTGGAAAGTGAAAAGAAGAAGGGCCGGAAGGTTATTATGATCGGGGATGGAATCAACGACTCCCCGGCGCTCTCTGCCGCAGACGCGGGAATCGCGATCAGTGAAGGAGCGGAGATTGCCAGGGAAATCGCAGACATTACGATCTCGGAGGACAGCCTCTACCAGCTCGTTACACTCCGTGCCATCAGCGACGGCCTGATGCGCAGAATCGACAGGAACTACCGGTTTGTGATCGGCTTTAATCTCGGTCTGATTCTGCTGGGAGCAGGCGGTGTGATTGCACCGG
The DNA here is from genome assembly GCA_958349075.1 of uncultured Clostridium sp. GTDB lineage: Bacteria > Bacillota > Clostridia > Lachnospirales > Lachnospiraceae > Otoolea. The sequence goes on along the minus strand of CATWBR010000242.1, from coordinate 3,476 downwards.
CCACGTCGGCGCTTCTGCACAATACATCCACGCTGGCGGTGAGCCTTAAGAGTATGACGAACCTGTTGGATTAGAAACGACTGTAAAAAATTAAAACGGCTGTCAAAAGGCAGTTATCTCTTCCACTACCGCTGTGCGGCGGGTGGCAACAGAGATAACTGCCTTTTAAAATACAACCCGGCAAGTGTGAAATTCAGCTCAAAAATCCAGAATTTAACTCAGCAGTTTCCGGTACGTCAAATCGATTAAGAAAGCTCCCAGCGGTGCGGTGATCAAGATGGCAAGCACCGCCACCGTCAGTACAATATTTCCGCAGGATAATCCCATTGCAAGCGGCAGCCCTCCGATTGCAGCCTGCACGGTTGCTTTCGGCATGTATGCGATCAGGCAGAAAATGCGTTCCTTTGCGTTTAACTGCGTTTTAACCAGACAGAATAAAACGCCTGCCATCCGAAAAACCAGCACTCCGGCGATCAAAAGAATTGCAGCCGGACCGGCGGCCACGGCATACTTTAAATCCACGGTGGCTCCTACAAGCACAAAGAGAAGAACTTCCGCACATACCCACAGCTTGTTGAATTTCATCGAAAGCCTGGCGGCCACAACCTCCCGTTTTTCTTTCAGCGCTATTCCGATGCACATAACCGCAATCAGGGCAGAGAACGGGATCAAATCCGAAAAACGGTCTTCCAGCGATACGAGGATAAAGGAGAGGCTCAAAAGGATAATGACCTTCACCGTGTCCCTCATATGAAACCGTTTAAAATACTTAGAAAGTACGTATCCGAGTAAAAGTCCCGCCGCGATTCCAAGTAAAATCGAGATGGGTATCTTTATAAAGGCGGACGGGGAGATACTGCCGCCCTGGGCAAGGCCGGTGAAGGCGGAAAACATTACAATGACAAAGACATCGTCCACCGAAGCGCCTGCCAAAATGAGCTGTGGGATTCCTTTTTTTGTTCCGAGATCCTCCTCAATCAGCTTCAGCATTTTGGGGACAATGACGGCCGGAGAAACGGCGCCAACCACGGCGCCCATAATGGCCGCATCCAGGACGCTGATACCCAGAAGATGCGGAGCCAGGACAATCATGCCCAGAATCTCAAAGCAGGCGGGGACAAAGCACATCAGAACAGCGGGGCGGCCGACTTTTTTTAAATCATTGATGTCGAGGGAGAGACCGGCCCTCGTCAGGATAATAATCAGAGCAATCCTCCGAAGCTCCGACGAAATGCCGAGAATGGAACCGTCTATCAGGTTCAAAGCATAAGGCCCCAGGATAATCCCGGTAAATATCATTCCCATCAGGGCGGGCAGATGCATTTTCTTACAAAGCCAGCCGGTAAACATCCCTACAATCATCATTAAAGCAATACTGAGTAACATAACAATCCTCCTGAATTTTGTGGCGGAAAACGCATATAGAGCACTTTCAAATAAAATAAAAAGAGCTGATGGTTTCCGCGTAATATACGCAGAAGTCATCAGCTTAATAAGCGGTTCCAGTATGTAACACACTGAGGGAGAACTTCATTCCCGTACGCTCTATCATAACTTTTCGGGGCCGGATTGTCAAGCATGTATTGCCGGAAATATTACTTGTGAACAGCAGCCGTATTTTCTTCCGGCGGTTTTGTGAGCCTTATAAGAAGCTCGTGGGCCTCACGCCCCTGTTTTAGAATCGATTCACGATCGGGAATTTCTATATCATGAATTAAAACATTTCTTAATTTCCTCAGCACGACAATCTGGTTTAGGGTTTCCTGATCCAACAGTTCCATCCGTTTTAAGCGGTTGATGTTAAAAGAGCCTTTTGTCTTGGGAGAATTGGGATATGTTGCGCGGTTGAGATATTTCTCCAGGGGAACCCATTGCTCAAAGAAATAGTTGATGGCCTGTTCCAGCTCGGGATGCGTCTCCTCCTGTCTGAGCCTGAGCTCCTGATAAGTCTGATAGCGCCTCTCACTTCCCGTAATAATCTGATCGATAATCTGCTGGGAAATATTCCGCTTGTCTTTCTCAAACTTAACGGACTTTAAAACGGGTTCTATCTCCTTGACACTGACCATTTTTAAACGGCTGAGGAGCCGGTACAGCAGCTCGATATTTCCCATCCGGAGTTCGATATCCTCCGGCCGGAAGTTATTGCTTAAGTAATTATACAGGTAGGAGGCCAGATCGTATTGGCTGCCGAAGGCGGCGTTCTTGTTGCGGATCCGTTCGTTTCCGGCGCTCTGGAGACGTTCCAGGGCAATTTCCCCAACGAGAAGAAGGCCGTTCAGTTCGTCGATAATGGCAAGTTCTTCATCGGACAGAGTCCCCTGCAGCGGCTTGTAAAGGAGATCGTGTTCCACCTCGGACCAGGCGTGCATCAGGACGGATGCAACCTGGATTTCGAGCCTGGCGGCCGCATATTTTTTCTGCTGAGGGGTCAGATTCTCTTCCTTTATATTTGCGCGGTAATGATTTGCCCAATAGCCGGAGAAACGTTTATTGTAGGTCGGCGGTTTGGACTGCTCGGGAAACTGCCGGATTTCCTGGATGGTAAAAAGATCCGCAATCAGGGCGTGGACTTTATCACGATCGCCCGGAAAATAGAGGGAGACCCGGACTCCGGACAGATCCGCGATATCCTCATAGATTTCCTTCATGTTTTTGTAGGGCGCGGTACGTGCGGCATTGCGGTGTAAAACCTTACTCTTTAAGCGCCCCAGATTTTTGGCGCGGGAAGTAACAATGGCACGGATACCGGCGGCCTGCATGGCCTCCTCCAGCTGAGCGGCGGCAAGGCGGCCTGCCATATCGTAAAAAGTCATTTTTTTCTTGTAATTTTCTACAAATTGGTTGATTAAGTCCATTGCTTGTTCCCTCCTTACTTAGCTCAATTATATACGAAGAGAGGGACAGATTCAACCTGACATTTTACGGGGTGCAGAAAAATATCTTTACGCCTTTTCTTTTGAATAGATGAGTGGGTGAAAAATTAGAAAAATTATATGATAACACAAAAGAATTTCGCCGGTTTGCCATATATAAAAACGGGAAAGACGTCAGACTATCGAAGAGTGTTCCCGAATGTTATATAAAATGGCAGGAAGGGTGATATAAAACAGGTGTTGATGCATTCTAATATAAGCAGAGAAAAGATTTTATGGGCGGCATGCCCGTCATACCGAGTCTGTGGAGAAAGTCCACAAGGTAACCGTAACCCGTGTGTGTAAATCATACAGGTAGACGAGGAAAGACTGGGAGGCTTATCCCGCGAGGTTTCATTAATGACAAAATTATAAGTCTATCCCAGCTTTTCACTGGTAACGGTTATCTTGATTTTGAGTTTTGCGGTTATAACCATAAAAACTATTGATATTTTAAGGGGAATGCGATATGATATTATAAATTAGGAGGTGTCTTTTATGATTAACAGACCAAATTACGTTGATAAGATAATGGCATATGTAAATACACCGTTTGTGAAA
>CATWBR010000241.1 GCA_958349075.1 uncultured Clostridium sp. | reverse complement strand
TCCTATGAAATAAAAACGCTCCGCGAGGATCGCACTGCGGCGGTAAGGAATGATGCCGCCAGAACGACCCGCCGCAGGCGGAGAATACGCACTGCGCTAAGAAATATGGCCGCCAGAACGACCGCACTCCGGTGGGCAGGAATATGCCGCCAAAGCAGCCTGTAATACGCACTAATCACACATTATGATCTTGTCCATATACTAATATTAAACAACCTGAAAGGAAGCTAGACCATGTATGACCCATGCAACAATTACCAGGAAGCCGCTGTTTACCCCGTTCGCCGGGAACAGCATGTTCACGAATTGATTGGCAGTACGTTTATCGCCGAGTCCTGTGAAGAAGCCCATAACCACCGTTTTGCGACCGTTTCCGGAGAAGCTATCCCCTGCGGCAGGAGCCATGTCCATGAAGTGACGTTCCGCACGGATGCATACGACGGACATTTTCATAAATTTACAGGCACCACATCCCCTGCGATTCCGGTAGGAGATGGAAGACATGTTCATTTTGCTAAAGCATGTACTACCACAGCAGACGGACACGCTCACGAATTCAGGGTTGCATCATTGATTGATAACCCGATTGCACCTTGTTAAAATACCGGCCGGGACAATTGTTCCCGGCCTTTTGAAAGAACAGAGGGAAGAGGAAGACCTTACAGATTGAAGTTTGCCCTGGCGGGGACTATAATGGAAACAGATTGATAGAGAAATGAGAGGAGGAGTTCTTATGTACGATCTTTGTATTTACAATTCCAGGATTATGGATCCGGAAAGTGTATACGACGCCGTGGGGGCGCTGGCGGTTTCGGGGGGTAAGATTATATCTGTCACAAGGGGGCCGGAGGAGGCTGCTGTGATGATAGATGCCGGGGGGATGGTGACCGCTCCGGGATTTATTGATATACATACGCATGAAGACGACATTTCCGATTACCAGGAACTTATGCTGCCAAGACAGATCTCGCAATGTGCGGTAAAGACGGGAGTCACCACCATTATCACGGGAAACTGCGGAAGTTCTTCCGCATCACCGGTAAAATATTATGAGGCGGTAAGACAGAATGAATATCCGTGTAACTGCTATATGCTGGCCGGCAATGTGACGCTCAGGAGACAGGTGGGGCTGGGAAGCTATGACAGGGCCAGCCGGGAGCAGATTGGAAAGATGTGTACGCTTTTTCAGAAAATGATCGATGAAGGGGCCGTCGGCCTGTCTTTTGGCCTTGAGTACGATCCGGCAGCCTGCTGGGAAGAGGAGGAGGCATTATGCAGGGTGGCGGCTGCTAATGACAAGATTGTTTCCGTTCATATGCGTTACGGCTACCCGGAGAAGGTAGAAGAAACGCTTGAGGAAGTGATTGCCCTGTCGGAGAAGACGGGCGCGAAGTTTGAAATTTCACATTTTGCGGCCAATGTTTACGGGGAGGGAAAGGTGGCCTGGGCGGACAGGAGAATCAGGGCATCAGGGGCCGACATTACCTGTGATATGTATCCGTACAATGTCTGGTCTACCGTCCTTCAATCGGCGGTATTCGACGACGGAGCTTTTGACAATTTTAATTTCTCAGTGGAGGATTTGGAGATTCTGACAGGGGAATATGCAGGACAGTACTGCGATGAGGAGCTGTTTGAGCGCCTGAGAAAAGAGCCGGAGAGTATCATGACGGCATGCCACAATGCGATGCCTATAGATGATGTGGAGGCAGCATACCGGCTGCCCTATGTGATGCTGGGCAGTGACGGCAATATGCAGGCAACGGTGGACGGACACATCCTTGGACACCCGAGAGGGGCGGGAAGCCCGGCCAGATTCCTGGGACATTTTGTCCGTGAGCGGAAGCTGATGGATCTGATGACCGGAATCAGTAAACTGACTCTGCTTCCAGCCAGGCGTATGGGGCTTGATTCCAAGGGGCGGCTGGCTGTCGGCTGTGACGCGGATCTCGTTGTGTTTAACCCTGAAACCATTGCAGACAGGGCAAAGTTCGGAGTAGATGTCTGCGGCCTGGCGCCGGCGGGTATTCTTTTTACAGTAAATGGCGGAAAAATCGTATATCAGGGCAACAGGTAAAGTGAGCCTCGGAGAAGCAGACTGTGTAGTTAAGCGGAGGGAATAGTTCAACCGGACAACCAGTTAGGCATACCGGTTATCATTATGAATATTCCACGCATGGTACAGGGGGCCGTTTCCGTTTCCAAGGTCAAGCCCGGCGTTCAGCGCACCGGACAGATAATGTTTTGCGCGGGCGACACTCTGTTCCAGGGAAATATCCTCTGCAAGACCGCAGGCGATAGCCGAAGAAAGTGTACAGCCGGTACCGTGGCTGTTAGGGGCCGCAATACGGGGAGCTGAATACCAGTGTAGCATCTCGCCGATACATAAAAGATCGCAGGCTCCCGAGGACAAATGGCCGCCTTTGAGCAGGATGGGTACGTGATAATACCCGGAAAGCCGAAGGGCGGCCTTTTGCATGTCCTCCATGTTTTGAATTGTGATGCCGCCCAAAAGTACCTCAGCTTCCGGAATGTTGGGCGTGACTAAAGATGCCAGAGGGATCAGGTTTTCCGTCAGTGCGGCCAATGCCTCCTCGTCCAAAAGCCTTTTTCCACTGGTGGATATCATGACGGGATCCAGGACAATATGGGAGGGGGAATAATATTTTATTCTGTTTTCCACGGTCTGTATTGCGCTTTTTGTACCCAGCATTCCGATTTTTACGGCCTGAGGCATGAGATCGGAAAAGACGCTGTCCAACTGGGCGGCAAGCAGTTCGGGCTCGACGGGCCAGACTTTCTGGACACCGAGCGTATTTTGGGCGGTGACAGCGGTAATGACGCTGGAGGCATAAAGACCCAGAGCTGTTATGGTTTTAATATCTGCCTGAATACCGGCTCCGCCGCCGGAGTCTGATCCGGCAATGGTAAGTACGGAAGGAACGCGCATCATGAATTAACCACCTCTATAAGTTTGTCTTTCAGTGTGCGGACGGCCAGGGAGATATCGCTTTGACCAAAGATTCCCGATACAACGGCGGCTCCAGCGATTCCGGTACCCGAAAGTTTTGTGACGTTTGACACAGTGATACCGCCGATTGCAGCGACGGGGATAGAGACGCTTTTGCAAATAGCTGAGAGGTTATCAAGCGTCATCGGAAGAGCCTCTTTCTTCGTCTGGCTGCCGAAGACGGCGCCGGAACCGAGATAGTCGGCTCCCTGTGCTTCCGCCAGTTTTGCCTGTTCCACGGTCTTGGCGGTGACGCCCAGAATCATATCGGGACCGATTGCCAAACGCGCTTTTGCAGCATTTATATCATCCTGTCCGACATGGACGCCGTCGGCCTGACAGCGGAGCGCAATTTCCACATTGTCGTTAATAATCAGGGGAACGCCGTAGTATCTTGTGAGCTTGCGCATCAGCAGCGCCTCTTCGAGAAAATGGCGTTCATCTAAGTTTTTTTCTCTGAGCTGAAGCATCGTGACACCGGAAGACAGAGCCTCACGTACCATCTGCTCCAGCGTCTTTTCGCCGGTAAATGACCGGTCTGTCACTGCATACAGCAGGCAGGCGGATTTATTAAATATCAATTTTCATCCCTCTTTTCAGTGTTTCTTCTTCAAGCAGGCTGACATAGTCGGTAAAATATTGGAGAAAACTTCCGGTTCCCTCACCACGTTCCTTCACTTTTCGGTATGCAAGCTCCCCGCAGAGACCTGCCGCCGAGACTGCAAGGGCCGTGGCGGAAAGTACTGTGGTTTCGAAGGGGATTGCGGCAAAGGCAGCGGCTGATATATCGGCATGTTCCGGTGGATTTTCCATCAGGGAACCGGTAGAGCAGCTTCGGCAGAGAAGGGCCGTTGAGACATATGCGGCAATGATTCCGTCCAGCATGCAGCCGCTGCCGGTGATGCGCGACATCATGGGACAGCCGTTGTGAATCAGCAGAGTTTCATCTCCACAGGTTACAAGATCGGTTTCGCCCGTCATGACCACAACGGCTCCTGTTAATTCCGATAAACCGCGCGCGGCCCCGGTCAGGGCGGAAATGTTCGGCTTTGTCATGTTATCCCGGTGTGAGGCGTCAACACCTTTTGGGGAATCTTCAATTGGTAGGAGCGGAATTTTATGTCCCGTGGCAGTCCCGCGTTCCAGCTCCAGGTACAAGCGCTTGATTTCCGAGGCATTTCCGCGTATTACCGCAGGCTTTACCTGGCTAAGCACGCTCAGGACAGAGGAAGTTCTGCAGGAGGAAGAACCGATTCCCACCGGATCCAGGATGACAGGGAGGTCCAGTTCTCCGGCTTTCTGGCCCGCCCTGATCATAGAGACGGTGGAGGACTCCTTCATAGTACCGAAATTCAGCAGCAGGCAGTCGCTCCGGGATGTCACATCGGCGGCCTCGTCAGGGTGATCGGCCATAACGGGTGCGGCTCCGGCTGCCAGAATAATGTTGGCAACTTCACAGGCGGTCACATAGTTTGTGATGCAGTGTATCAGAGGTGACCGCTCCCGGGTGAGCTGCGGGAGACACAGAAGCGCCTCCGGAAATTGAGATTTTATTGAGAATGGCTCATTCATCATAATTTTCTGTCCCTTTTCTCTTTTTACGTCTGGAATCAGTCCTGTATCATTCTGTGAAGATGGGAAAATAACGGCGACCGGCGGAGAATTTCCAAAAGTACCACGGCCATGGCGGTTCCACACACGGTGCTGGTTAAAAACGGTACCACGTAGAAGAAAAGGGCAATTTCTTTTCCCATCAGAAAAACGGCTATCGGATAGCAGAGAAGGGCGCCGATAATTCCGGTTCCGACTACTTCACCGAGGTAGGCAAGGGCAAAACGGCCTGTTTTCTGGAAAAGAAAAGCACCCAGGAAAGCGCCGACCATACTGCCCGGGAAGGCCATAAGACTTCCGGTTCCCATCAGATTTCTTATCAGGGATGTGCAGAAGGCCATGCAGACGCCATATAAAGGCCCCAGGAAAACGCCTGCAATGACGTTGATAAAATGCTGAATCGGAAAGCATCTGGATGCCCCGATGGGGACGGAGAAGCCGGACAGCGCCACGGTTAAGGCCACCAGCATGCCGCCCAGGACGGTCTTTTTCAGGCTCAGTGTGTTTGCAGCTCTATACTGTGTGTGGCTAGAATGTGTGGCAGTTTCTTTATTTCCATATAATGCGGTAGTTTGATTTTTCATTTAGATTCTCCTTACTCTTTTAGATTCTCCTCACGATACAGTAGAATCCCGGCTATAAAAGCAGGCTATGTACCGGGGGATATATGTCGATGACCCCTTCCGGATATTAATCATCATTCATCAAAAATACTGACGATTTCCCCATCCAGGATACGGTTCATATTTTTAACGGCACAGAAATTACCGCACATGGAGCAGGTATCCTCTTTTTCCGGCTTGCCTGCGGCACGGTAGCGTCTGGCTTTTTCCGGATCAATGGAGAGGTCGAACATTTTCTCCCAGTCGAGCCGCTTTCTGGCCTCGCTCATCTCGTGATCCCAGTCGGCGGCGCCCTTGATGCCTTTAGCGATATCGGCGGCGTGGGCGGCGATTCGGGAAGCGATGATTCCTTCCTTCACATCGTCGAGATCCGGAAGCCTTAAATGCTCCGCGGGGGTGACATAGCAGAGGAAGGAAGCTCCGGAAGCGGCGGCAATGGCGCCTCCGATGGCGGCGGTAATGTGATCATAACCCGGTGCGATATCTGTCACGAGCGGTCCGAGAACATAGAAAGGGGCGCCCTGGCAGATGGTCTGCTGAATTTTCATGTTGGCGGCAATCTGGTCCAAGGGCATGTGACCGGGGCCTTCTATGATAATTTGTACATTCTTTTCCCAGGCCTTTCTGGTCAGTTCGCCCAGTGTAATCAGTTCCTCTATCTGCGAGATATCGGAGGCGTCGGCAATACAGCCGGGACGGCAGGCGTCTCCCAGGCTCAGTGTCACATCATATTCCTGGCAGATGTCCAGGATTTCGTCAAAGTGTTCATAAAATGGATTTTCAAGTCCGGTCATCTCCATCCAGGCGAAGATAATGGAACCGCCTCTGGATACGATGTTGGTCAGGCGCTTTGCCTCTTTAAACCGGCTTGCCGTATTTTTATTAATTCCGATATGGATTGTCATGAAATCCACACCGTCTTTGGCGTGCATTTTTACAATATCAATCCATTCTTCGGAGGTGATTTCTTTTAATGGCTTGTGATAGTAGACGACGGCGTCGTAAATGGGAACCGTTCCGATAATAGCCGGGCACTCGGAAGTCAGTTTGCGGCGGAACTTCCCGGTATCGCCAAAAGAACTGAGATCCATGATAGACTCCGCGCCCATGGCTACAGCATCATTTACTTTGGCTAACTCCATATCCAGGTCATTGCAGTCCCTGGAAGTTCCCAGGTTCACATTGATTTTGGTTCTCAGCATGGAGCCGATGCCGTTCGGTTCCAGACAAGTGTGGAGTTTGTTGGCCGGAATGGCTACTTTTCCCTCGGCAACCAGGCGCAGCAGCTCCTGGGGATCAAAACGCTCTTTTTCGGCTACATTTTTCATTTCTTTGGTCAGGATGCCCTTCCTGGCGGCATCCATCTGTGTGGTGTAATTCATACTCATATCCTCCTTGTTGTTTTGTTTGGGAGGGATCGCGGCTATTTTTCTGCAATAGAAAAAGCCTGGGACCAACAGATCCCAGACTTGATTTTTTTTATATCCGTCTTGTATGATCCCTACGTTGGCATTACCCAAATCAGGTTATATAGGTCGAAGTTCGATTACTTCCTCTCAGCCCGCTTACGAGCTCCCTGTTGAAGGTGAGTGTAACACTGTAATTTACTTTTGTC
>CATWBR010000240.1 GCA_958349075.1 uncultured Clostridium sp. | reverse complement strand
GTATATTAATATTATTCATCATGTGATGGGGGTGCACGACTATTAGCGATTTAATGATTAACGAACAGATTAGAGACAGAGAGGTTCGTTTGGTTGGCGAGAACGGAGAGCAGCTTGGAATCATGCCTGCTAAAGACGCTTTAAAACTTGCAAAGGATGCAGAGCTTGACCTGGTAAAGATTGCTCCGACAGCTAAGCCGCCGGTCTGCAAGATTATCGACTACGGTAAATACAGATACGAGCTGGCCAGGAAAGAGAAAGAAGCCAAAAAGAAACAGAAGGTAATCGATGTGAAAGAGGTACGGCTGTCACCGAATATCGATGATAACGACTTAAACACTAAGACCAATGCCGCACGGAAGTTTCTTGAAAAGGGCAACAAGGTGAAGGTTACACTGCGCTTCAGAGGTCGTGAGATGGCTCATATGTTCAAGTCAAAGTACATTCTTGATGATTTTGCAGAAAAGCTCGCTGATATCGCAACAGTCGATAAGCCTGCAAAAGTTGAAGGAAGAAGCATCGTATTGTTTTTATCTGCAAAACGTTAAAATAGACAAATATCTAAGGAGGAATTTTACTATGCCTAAAAAGAAAACAAGCAGAGCTGCTGCTAAACGATTTAAAACAACAGGAACAGGAAAGTTAGTAAGAAATAAAGCTTACAAATCCCACATCTTAACTAAGAAATCTACTAAGAGAAAGAGAAATCTTAGAAAAGACATCGTTACCGACGCAACAAACAGCAAGGTAATGAAGAAGATTTTACCATACTTATAAGATTCGAGGATTAAGAAGGAGGAATTGACTCATGGCAAGAATAAAAGGCGGATTAAACGCTAGAAAGAAACATAATAGAGTATTAAAACTGGCAAAGGGCTACAGAGGTGCCCGTTCCAAACAGTATAGAATTGCAAAACAGTCCGTAATGAGAGCATTAACAAGCTCCTACGCAGGACGTAAAGAGAGAAAGAGACAGTTCAGACAGCTCTGGATCGCACGTATCAACGCGGCAGCACGTATCAACGGCTTATCCTACAGCAAGTTCATGTACGGCTTAAAGCTGGCTGGTGTTGAGATGAACCGTAAGGTTTTATCCGACATGGCAATCAGCGATGCAGAAGGTTTTGCGAAACTGGCAGAACTGGCTAAGGCAAAATTAGCATAATTCGGACATCCAAGCGGAAAAAGTAACCGAAACATTTTATCAATCTGGTAAAGTGTTTCGGTTTTTTTATACATGAAAGAGTAAAACCACTTTAATAGACAGATTGTTTATGATACAATGAGCGTTAGTGAAGGGAAGAAGCGGTGCTTATATTATAAGTACGGTGGAATTTACCTGAAGTCACGGAGGGGAATATTATGAAGAAAAATATAGCAGCGGCAATTCTGGCTTTCAGCCTGATTATGACCGGCTGTTCGGGGGTGGCATCGGTCGATACGGTAAAAAACAGCGATCCGGTTGATATTACAATCTGGCATTATTACAACGGCTCCCAGAAGGCGGCCTTTGACGATCTCGTCAATGAATTCAACGAGACGGTAGGAAAAGAAAAGAACATTTATGTGGAAGGCCACAGCAAGGGCAACGTCTCGGAGCTGGAGAGTGCGGTTTTGGCATCGAGTAAGAAGGAAGTGGGCAGCGAAGAGATGCCGGGCATCTTTTCCTCCTATGCGGATACGGCATATGAGCTTGAGAAGGAAGGCCTTCTGGCGGATCTCTCCCCGTACTTTACGGAGGAAGAGCAGAATTCCTATATGGATGCCTACATAGAGGAAGGGAAGATAGGGGTAAACGGCGAACTCAAGATTTTCCCGGTGGCCAAATCCACGGAAATTATGATGATGAATAAAAACGTATGGGATGAATTCTCAGCGGATACGGGCGTGTCTCTCGACGATCTGAAGACCAAGGAAGGCGTTGTCAGGACGGCCGGGGTTTATTACGACTGGACGGATGCTAAAACGCCCGATACACCGAATGACGGAAAGGCTTTTTACGGCAGGGATGCCGTTGCCAACCTTTTCATTGTCGGCTCCATGCAGTTGGGAGTCGAACTTTTTCATGTGGAAAAACAGAAGGTGACGCTCCAGATTGACAGAGATGTTTTTAAGAGAATCTGGGACTGTTATTATGTGCCCTTTGTAAAAGGATACTTTGCGGCTTACGGACGCTTCCGTTCCGACGATGTCAAGATAGGGGAGCTGATCGCTTATACGGGTTCCACCACATCGGCCGGGTATTTTCCGGATCAGGTTGAGATAGGGGATTCCATTACACCAATCGACTGCATCGTACTTCCCGTCCCCGGATTCGAGGGAGGGAAACCGTACATTGTCCAGCAGGGAGCGGGAATGGTCGTGACTAAGAGTACGCAGGAGAAGGAGAAAGCCGCCTGTGAATTCCTCAAGTGGTTTACCGACGCCGAGAAAAATACGGAATTCAGTTGTTCTTCCGGCTATCTTCCGGTCAAGAAAGATGCCGGTGACATTAAGGTGCTTGAGAAAGTGATGGCAGACAAGCAGGTGAGCATGCCTGAAAAAGAATACGATACGCTTACAGAGGCCTATAAGGCCGTTAAGAGTAACGAACTCTACACCAACAAGGCGTTTGACGGCGGCAGCAAAGCGAGAAAGGTTCTGGAATACGATCTTTTCGATAAGGCCGTGGCCGACAGGGAGCAGGTTAAGGCTCTGCTGGCGGAAGGTTTAAGCCTCGAGGATGCGGTGAAGGACTATATTTCCGAGGAATCTTTTGACTTATGGTTTGATTCGGTGAAGCAGAAGCTGGAAGCTTGTGTGGAGGAGACCGGAACAGACCGGGAGGATGGCTCCAAATAATGACAAGGAGTAAAGATGCGTAAAAAGAAGACAATTCTAAGGATGTTTTTAGTACCGCTCTCGTTTGTGATGCTGCTCCAGGCGCTGGTTGCTCTCGGAGCGGTACACGTTGGAGGTACGGTAAGACATTTAGAGGAATATTCTGTTGGGATTATGGAGCAGATCGTAAAGAACAGGAATCTGATCCTTTCCAATAACATGACGCACCAGTGGACAGATATATCCGGCGAATATGAAATTGCGAACTCCAGTCTGGAACGGATTTTAGAGGAGAGGCAACTGACCCTTCACGGGTTTATGGAGGATGAGGAAGCGAAAGAGGAGCTTTTAAACCAGATGCTGCTCCCGAGCCTCGACATAATAAGAAGGAATGGGGTAAACGGAGTCTATCTGATTCTGGCTGACGGTCTGGGAAAGGCACAGGAGGAAGAGGGAGAGGAAGTCTATAAATGCAGCGGAATCTATTTCCGTGACGCGGATCCTTATGTGAATCCGAAGGACTACTCGGATCTTCTGATGGAGCGGGGGAATTATGAGTTTTCACATAATTTGGGAATCCCGTTCGATACCTCCTGGACATCTAAGTTCCTGTTCCGGCCGGAAGGCCGGCTTGAGGCGGACAGCTTTTTCTATAAGCCCTACAAGGCGGCTCTGATGAACCCGGGGGCCAAGGAAGATAACCTGGCATACTGGAGCAGCACGTTTTATCTGGAGAATGATAAGGCAAAGGATTCCTACAGTATGATCAGCTATTCCGTCCCGCTGATGTGCGACGGGAAAGTATACGGAGTCATGGGAATTGAGATTTCCTCCGCAGTCATTGGCGGTCTGCTTCCCTACAGTGAGCTGAATGCAGGGGAACACAGCGGATATTTGATTGCGAGGTATACCGATGAGGGGGAGCTGTACCCGTTCTTTTTAAGCGGTAATACCCTCAAGAGAAACCTGGATGAAGATATACCTCTGAATCTGAAGGAAACACAGTATACAGGCCTTTACCAGATAAACGGCCTGGAAGACGGGCGGGATTACTACGCCGAAGCGGTTGCCTTTCCGATGTACAGCCCCAATACGCCCTTTGTGGAAAACGGCTGGGTGTTGTTTGGCGTCCAATCGGAGGACAGCCTGTTTGGCATGGGCAGCAGGATTACGAGGAATATCGCTTTGGCGGTTCTTATTTCACTGATTGTAGGAATTATCTGTATTTATTTTCTGATGCACTATCTGACGAGACCAATCACACAGTTGGCCGATTGGATCCGGGATGTCAGAAAAGAAGGACCCCGGAACCAGGGGAAATCGGATATTACAGAGATTAAGGCGCTCTACGACGCGGTCTGGGATTTGACGGAGAAACAGCAGAAGGCTGAAGCAAAGGCGCTGGAGGAAAAAGAGCGTTATCTGCTTGCCCTCCAAAGCAGTACGGACATCATTTATACTTATAATGTGGAAGATAATTCTATCGAAATCTATAACCTGCTTGCCGACGGCAAAAAGAGCGGACACGGCAGCCATATCGATAATCTGATCGAAGGCATCCAGCAGAGCGGGCTGTTAGATGATGCAGACCGGCAGTTGATGAAAAAGATGTTTCTGCGCCTGGACGACAAATTTGAGCTGGATTTCCGTGCACTTACACAGTCAAACGGCTGGCAGTGGATGGAACTGTCCGGCAAAACGATCTGTGACGCTTCCGGGAAAAAGAGTAAGGTGATAGGAAGTATCCGCAATATCCAGGAGCAGAAAGAGAAAGAGCTGATGGAGAGCAAGGCGGTCCGCATCGATCCGGTAACCGGGCTTTACCGTGAAAAGGTGGGACAGGAGATTATAAGGGCGGAGGTGGAGCTTGGCCGAACGGGATTTATGCTCCTGATGGATCTTGATAAGTTCCAGGAGATGAATGACCACTTTGGGATTGAATTCGGAGACGCTGTCCTGGAAGAGATGGGTATCTTTATCCTGAAGCAAAAGCGCGAGAATGAGAAAACCGGAAAGCGCCTGATTGCGGTCAGGGCAGGAGGCGACGAGATTCTTATTTGGTTCAGAGGATTTAACAGGGAAGAAATCCCGGACTTTTTCGGGAGGATGAACCATATGCTTTCAAATCTCTGCAACGAGGATTTGGAGATCTCGGTGACCGCTGCGGTCATCGCATTGAGCGGCGGGACAGGCAGTTACAGGGACTACGCGGAGAAGCTGCGCGCAGCGCTGGCCTACGGAAAAAGGCGCAGAAAATCGCAGCTTACCTTCTGTGAGGATGTGCCCGAGTCAGAGTGCACCGAAAAACGTGATTATAATGAGATTGCCAGCAACGGCAATGTGAGAGCGCTGAATATGGTGACCAGGGTTTTCAACTTTTTCGACAGAGGAGGCCGCGTTGGCCCGATCGTTTCGATGCTGTTTGCAAAAATGGGAACGAATTACAATGCCTCGGACATCCTGATGGCGGATATCCGATGGGACTTCAACGCTTCCGGAGTGTACAGGCAGTGGCACCGGAATGAAGATGCCGGGTCGGACACGGCGGTATGCCATTTCAAAAACCAGGATTTGGAACACTGTTCCCAGCGGTTTACGTCCGGGTATGTGAGGTTTTCTGAGGACGGTCCGTTTACGGTCGAGGAGCGCCATATCCTGCATATTGCGGACGGTGTTTCGGGAGTCTGCATTCCAATGTATGACGGCGGTAAACTGATGGGAGCCATCAGTTTTGCCAGGAAAGCGGAACAGCGGCAGTGGAGTGACGGGGAATGCTCCGAACTTCAGGAGGTCGTAAAAATCATCGAGACCAATATCAACCGGGAGCGGTATGACCTGGCAAGCCGGGCCAAGAGCGATTTCCTGTCACGTATGTCCCATGAGATCAGGACGCCGATGAATGCCATTATCGGGATGACGGCCATAGCGATGGAGAGGGAAGGAAAGAAGGAGGAGATCGGAGACTGTCTTGTGAAAATCGATCAGTCCTCGCAGTATCTCTTAAGCCTGATCAACGATATTCTGGATATGTCCAAGATTGAGAGCGGCAAGATGAAGCTGGCCTGTGACAGCGGCAGCATTATAAAGCTTGCAGATGAAATCGGGGATTTGATGGAGAACCAGATGAGCCGGAAAAATATCGCCTATATCCGGGACGTACAGGTGGATCATCCATGGGTATATGCCGATCTGATGCGCCTGAAACAGGTGATTATCAACCTGCTCAGCAATGCGGTCAAATTCACGGGAGAGGGCGGGCAGATTAAATTTTCCGTCTGTGAAAGGAAGAGAGACAGTGTCCGTCCGGGAGAAGACGGCGAGGTGGAGATTTGCTTTGCTGTAGAAGATAACGGCATTGGAATCAGCCCCGAAAACCGGGAAAGAATTTTCAATGCGTTCGAGCAGGCGGAGGATTATACCGCGGCAGTCTATGGAGGCACAGGCCTGGGACTTTCCATCAGCAGCAGCCTTGTCAGGATGATGGGCGGAGAGATTGAGCTGGAAAGCCAGGAGGGTCAGGGAAGCCGGTTCAGCTTCGCTCTCCGGTTCAACGCTTCGGAGGAGCCGGAAGAGACATTATCCGCAGAGCCGGGGGATGCAGCCTATGATTTTTCCGGCTGCCGGATTCTTTTGGTCGAAGATAATGAACTGAATACGGAGATTGCGAGAACACTTCTTGAGATGCACGGTTTCACGGTGGATACTGCTGTTAACGGCAGGGAGGGTGTGGAGAAATTTGCCGGGGCCGCAGAAGGCACCTATAGCCTGATTCTGATGGATATCAGAATGCCCGTTATGGATGGCCTGGAAGCGACCAGGGAAATCCGCAGAATGAGCCGTGCAGACGCCCAGAGCATCCCAATTATTGCGATGACGGCGAACGCATTTGATGAGGATATGAGAAAGTCCATCAAGAGCGGTATGAACGGCCATCTGGCTAAGCCGGTGGATGTGAAGGAACTGCTCTCGGCGGTAAAAAATGTTTTAAAGTAAAATATTAAAAAATATATCATAGACGGATCCGGCGGCGCAGAGATGAATGTGCCGGCCGGGACTTCTGCCTTGTCGG
>CATWBR010000239.1 GCA_958349075.1 uncultured Clostridium sp. | reverse complement strand
GAGATGGACCGTGAAATCCAGAAGGGAACGACCATCTACCAAATCAATGTTTTTACGGCCGTAATTAAAAGCGGGAAAACACAGATTGAAGAGCTAAAAAAGCATATTTTAGTCCGCAACTCGGAGATTGAGAGGCAGCGGCAGGTGGTAATCGAAGCATCCAGGGAGGTAAAGAAGCTGGAAAAGCTGAAGGAAAAACAACTGGAGGAATACCGTCACAGTGAGCAGAAAGAGCAGGAGGAGTTTATTTCAGAACATGTCTCCGAGTCTTTTGTACGCCGTGGCGTTTCCAAATAAATGTATTAAAATATTGATTTGCCGGGAAGGGTGGTGAGATTATGAATGTGCAGATCATGAAAACAGCAGTCCGTACAGGGGAAACAACGGCGGGGCGGAAGCCTGAAAAGGAAAGCCAGGGAGATTTCTTATCAATCCTGAAAGAACAGTCCAAAAGCCGGGGCGATGAACCTGTAAAAAAGACGGAGAAACCTGCGGAAAAGACAAAGAAGCAGGAAACGTCAAAGGATCAGAGAGAAGCCGAAGCTCTGAGCGGCCAGACCAATCTGGATAACCGGAATAACCAGGATGAAAACAGGGTGGCCGAAAAGCCGGATGGAATGAAGGACGCGGCCGAAAACGGAGCAGAACCTAAGCCGGAGATCATAGTAACGGCGGCCGGTTATTTCGCAGCGGCAGGGGAGCTTAATTCCGGCAATATGGAGGGAAAATTTAACCAGCCGGTTCCGGAAAGCAGCCAGGGAGTTATAAACAGTGTTCTGGAAAATGTAAAACAGCAGGCAGTTGAGAAAAACGCGAGCGATGACCGGACAGTGGCCGGACAGCAGGCAGATAGAACAGCCGCCTCTGTGGATGGAAAAGAAAACTTTTTAAACGCTCTGACTATGGAAAACCGCGTAAAGCAGCCGTCTGTAAATAACGGATTCCGGGATATGAAAGAAACAGCCGTAGTAGAGGAACCGCAGCCGGTATTAGAAAAAGCGGCTGCAGCGGGAACACAGACAGAAAACAGTGAAGGACAGACAGGAAATTCCACAAAAGAAGGCAATGAATTTACGAAGTGGTTTTCCCTGGATCACGCCGTCCGCGGAGAATCAGTCCGGGAAAGCGGAGAATCGGGAGAAAAACAGGAAACGGTATCACTGGAGGAGCTTCAGAAAAAAGCGGAGCAGCAGTCATTTCTTCCGTTTGAGCGTATGGTTGGAGCCAAACTTTCGGGAGGAGCTGCAGCGCCGGTGATGAGCAACAGGGGAGTTACCGATGCGACACCGCTGACAAGCCAGCTCAAGACGGGAATTGAAGAGGGGCTGTCCAAACAGCTTAATCAGTTTACCATCCGTCTGAAACCGGAGGGACTGGGAGAAATCCTGGTACATATGACATCGTCCGGAGGCAAGGTGGCGTTAAGTATTGGAGTCAGCAATCTAGATACACAGAAGATGCTGTCCAGCGAGATGATGCATCTGAAGGAGTCTTTGCAGCCTTTGAATGCGGAAGTTCAGGAGATTTACCATAACAGCCAGGGCGGCATGGAAATGATGAACTATGAGCAGGGATTTTTCAGAAACCAGCAGGAAAACAGCGGGGGGAAAGTCCGAAGGCATTTTGCAGGAGACAGCGGGGAAGAGGATGAGACCGTAATCCAGACGGCGGATGCCGGGCTTTATGCAGTGAACGGACGTCTGTCGGCCTATATTTGACAGCCGGCGGTTGAAAAAAACTAAGAGAAAGGAGAAACAGGATGCCGATCGATTCAGGTAATACGACAACGCCTTCCAACAAGGTGAATGATTACACCTATAACGGAAAGGACCAAACCAATAAGACGGGAAATAACATTGATGCGGTATTTGCGGATCCGGAGGATCAACAGGTTTCGGTGGATGATTTTCTCCAGCTTATGATTGCGCAGTTGAAAAACCAGGACTTCATGAACCCGGTTGACGACACACAATACGTGACCCAGTTAGCCCAGTTTACGACAATGCAGCAGATGGAGGAGATGGCTTACAATTCCAAGAGCACCTATATCACATCGATGGTAGGAAAATATGTGGTAGCTTCCAAGATGACTGTGGGCGGAGACCTGGATACAACGGAGGGAATTGTCAATAAAATTTCCCTTGTAGATGATGAATATCTGGTTTATGTCAACGATAAGCCATATAAAATGAGTGAAATTATGCAGGTTAAAACAGCGCCGGAGGAAAAGCCGACCACGCCGCCGGACACAAAACCAACGGACCCGGAAGATGAATGATGACGGGGAGCCAGGATAAAAAACCAGGATAGGAACGACGGAATTGAAACAGTAACAGGAAACATTAGTACAGAGATATCAGGAGAAAGGAGCACTGTATGGATTCATTTTTATATAATAAACGATTACAGTCACCTATCTGCACCGGAAATCCCTGGGAGATTCAGACACAGGAACAGCAGCAGAAACAGCCGGAAACTTCATTTAAGGAACTTTTGGAACAGAAAATCAGTGAAGAGAGCCGGATCGAATTTTCCAAACATGCGGTGAACCGTGTGGTTGAGAGAAATGTGGACGTGTCGTCCGCCAAGTTGGAGCGCCTGAATAAGGGCGTACAGATGGCCGAAGAAAAAGGTTTAAAAGAACCTTTGATTCTTGTGGATTCCACCGCATATGTGGTGAATTTAAAAAATAATAAAGTGGTAACTGTAGTCAGTGATGAGAGCTTAAAGGGAGCAATCTTCACGAACATCGACGGAACCGTTATGATATAGCCGGTCCTTTTGGAGGCTTTAACCCATCCCGAATGCCGGACGGATGGGGCGGTTCGGAAAAGGAGAACAAATATGTTACGATCTCTTTATTCAGCAGTATCGGGCATGAGAGCACACCAGAGCAAACTGGATGTAATCGGCAACAATATTGCGAATGTAAATACTTTTGGTTTTAAATCTGGCCGGGGCAGATTCCAGGATGTCTTTTACCAGACACTCCAGAGCGCCACAGGCGGTGACAATGATACGGGCGGCAAGAATGCAAGCCAGGTAGGATATGGCGTACAGCTCGGAGGCATTGATCTGAACATGGGGCGTTCCGCCCTCCAGAGTACCGACAGGGGTCTGGATCTTGCCATCACCGGAGACGGATTTTTCCAGGTTCAGGATGCCTTTGGCAATACATTTTACACCAGGGCAGGCGTTCTCTATGTGGATCCGGGAACAAACAACCTGGTGGACAGCAACGGTTATACCGTGCTCGGCGTATCGGGAAATCCTCTTGGAAAAGCAGCAGGCAGTGAGAAAATCCATCTGAGCGTACCCAGCCTTTCTGCGGCAAAGTCGGAAGCCAAGGAAACAATCAATGAAATTGAATATACAATTACTTCGGAAAATGCCAATACATCCGCAAACGTGACCTTCCATTTCCAGTTGGATGAAACGCTTCCGGACGGTTCGGACGTGAAAGTCAACTCGAGCGAACTGACGTCCAACTCCATAACAGTCCGCGTAAATCCGACTGCACGGTTTACTTCCATGGATGATTTTTCAAACAGGATCAATGAAGCAATCACAGAGGCCAACGGCGGCCAGACCCATCCGGCAGGAAATTTCACCATATCCTCCCAGCCGGAGATGGGAACATTCGCCACACCGCTTACGGGCGAAGAAATGGTTAAGGCGAACTTTGGTATCAATCCGGGTACCATGACCATGGACAGCAAGGAGATTTTCGGTGGTATGAAACCGAAGACGGTTAGCACCAGCCCCATGTTTACAGCGGAAGGGGACGTGGAATATACAGCGGTTTACCACCAGGCGGACGGCACGGATCTGGCATATTGGGCCGTTAAAGCAGAGATCACAGCGGCTGACGGAACAAAAAGAACCTTTGAGGGGAAGATAAATTCGGACAGCGTAAGCCCGAAATCCGTACTCCTGACCGAAGTGCTTGCAACGGGCAGCACGGAAAAACCGGGACAGAGTATCGAGTTGAGCCATAAAGGATTCGACGCGATTTCTGCGGCTTTTAAGACGGCAAACGGCCAGACCCCGGAGGATGCCATTGCAGCGGCAGGCGGAGGCGCAACCAGCATTGAGTTTTCTGCTAATCCGGAAAAAGGAAAAGCAACGCCATCCTATCAGGCTAAAAACCTCGGTCTTGGAGACAAGGCATTTACATTAAAGAATGGAACGGAAGGCGGCGCCCAGGCATTGTCTGACTGCCCGATCGCAATTCTTTCCGACGGTACGGTGCAGATCACCCATCCACAGCTCGGAATCCTTCAGATCGGCCGCGTTGATCTGGTAACGTTTGATAACCCGTACGGTCTGGAGCAGATCGGTAACTCATATTTTACCGCTTCTTCCAACTCGGGCGAGGCGAAGGCCTGCCAGCCGGGCAACGGTGGCTCAGGTTCCCTCCGCTCATCGGCGCTTGAGATGTCCAACGTAGATATTTCAACCGAGTTTTCCGATATGATTGTCACACAGAGAGGATTCCAGGCTAACTCCCGGATTATCACGGTATCCGACCAGGTTCTGGAGGAGCTTGTTAACCTGAAGAGATAGACCGCAATAATTTATATCGCAAATATTTTAAGTACCGGTAATATATAAAGCCCGGACAGGCAGAGAAAGGTTAAACAGGTGAAGGTATGATTGAATTGACTAAACTTAACGGAGAGAAATTTGTGCTTAATTGCGATTTGATCGAGATTATCACAGAGAATCCCGACACGACGATCCTGTTGACAAACGGAAAACACCTGCTTGTCCGGGAGCGGAAAGAACAGGTAGTAGGAAAAGTAGTGGAATTTAAAAGAGACACATACAGAGAACTGCTGGACAGATTAAAGTAATATGAGGACCTAAGAAAAAGATTAAGTGAGAAGGAAATAACAATATGGATGCTTTATCAATACTCGGTTTATTAATGGCGGTAGGATTTGTATTATTCGGCATGATGTTTGATTCGGATACCATGAGGTTCATTTTTACGAACCTGAAGGCGTTCGGCGATATCCCCAGCCTTTTTATCACAGTGGGAGGAACAATCGGCGTTATGATGATCGCATTTCCCGGAAGCTCCTTCAAAAAAATAGGAAAGCACTTAAAAATTGTATTCAGGCCCCAGAAATTTGATACCAAGCAGGTAATACAGCAAATTGTAGATTTGGCGACTGAAGCCAGGATGAAAGGACTTCTGTCCCTGGAGGACAAACTGACGGATATCGACGATCCGTTTCTTTACAACAGCCTGATGCTGGTGGTGGATTCCGTAGATCAGGAAAAAGTCAAAACACTGATGGAAACAGAACTGATGCAACTTGAAGACAGGCATGCACTGGATCGGGCCTTTTACGAAAAAGGAGCGGCATTTGCCCCGGCTTTTGGTATGATAGGCACACTGATCGGACTGATTCTGATGCTGGGCAACATGCAGGATGTGGACGTACTCGCGTCCGGTATGGCCGTAGCCCTGATCACGACTTTGTACGGATCTTTCCTTGCTAATATCGTATTTCTCCCTATCGCCTCTAAATTAAAGATGCGCCATGAAGAAGAGTTTATCTGTAAAAACCTTGTGATGGAAGGCGTTCTTGCTATACAGGAGGGAGAAAACCCGCGTTATATTGAAGAGAAGCTCTACAAACTGCTTCCGGTAAGCGTCAAAGAGGCGCAGGCAGAGCAGGAAGAGAAGGAAGAAAAAAAGGATAAGAAAGAAAAACGGTTCGGCAGAAGGAAAGAGAAATAAAAGGAGTTGAGGATTATGACGAATGAACAGGTAGTGATTTTCCATGACATCATGGAGTTATTTGCAAAGCGATCGGGAGAATCCCTCTCGTCCATACTGAAATCCAATATAGAAATCAAGTCTCCGCAGATGAAGGAGATGAAGGTAAAAGAGGTGGAGTACGCTCTTTTGGAACCGGTGATTTTTGTCAAGTTCTGTCTCACGGAAGGGGCAGCCGGGACAATATCCATGATTTTCCGTCAGAGAGACATGCAGGTGTTTTTAAATGAACTGATGGGCAACGACGATTTGCCGGAACCGGACTTTATGTTTGATGAGGTGGCTGTAAGCGCAGCCGGTGAGATCATGAACCAGATGACGAAAACGGCAACGGATGCAATTTCCGATTATCTGCTGGAGGGCGCCGGAATGAAAGCTTCTTCCTGCCAGCTTCTCCTGTCTGACGACGGCTTAAAACTTGAAAAAGTTATGGGCGGCGACGGGGAAGATACCGCCAACGTCATCACCTATAAACTTGTAATCAATGACATGATTGAGAGCGAATTTGTCCAGTGTATTTCAGAAGAAGCGTTTCAGAGCATCGATGAGGCGATGGAACAAAAAATAGCGGCAAACAGGGAGAAATTGGAGCAGGAGAGAGCTTTAAACCTACAGAATATGGAGGCCGGAGCCGGTATGGAAACAGGCCAGGCGGCATCTGCCGCTGTAAGGCAGTCAGCCGGGAGTTCTGCGGCGATGCAGCAGGCCGGCAATTTCGGAGGAGATGTCCATCCTGCCCCGGTCCATGTTAAGGATCCGGAGCCTGCGGTTAAGGGAAATCTCGGCCTGATTATGAATGTTCCCCTGAATGTCTGTGTGGAGATAGGAAAGACAAAGCGCAGGCTCAGGGACGTTCTGAATTTCAACAACGGAACGGTGATCGAGCTGGATAAAGCCGCCGATGCCCCGGTGGATATCATTGTGAACGGACAGTTGATTGCCAGAGGGGAAGTAGTAGTAATTGATGATAACTTCGGCGTAAAAGTCAGTGAGATCATTAATACCAGGAATATCATTCGAAATGGTGGTCTGTCTTGAAACGATTTAATATGCTGGTGACAGCCGGTGTGATCGGGATTATCTTCCTGATTATTATCCCCCTGCCCACCTTTTTACTGGATTTCTTTTT
>CATWBR010000238.1 GCA_958349075.1 uncultured Clostridium sp. | reverse complement strand
GTATCAGTTTACTCTATTATAGCAAAGGATATAAAAAAAGTATATCTTTGAAACCTCTCAGTACTCATTAGATTAGTTTTCTTCCCGGAAGTTTCGAACCGCTTCTCCACCACATTCCGAAAAGCAAAATCTCTCATTCTTAGTTATATAAACCGAAACCAATTAAGTAAGACAGAAAAAACAGCGGGGGAAGGAACTGCATAAATCATCCTCTCTCCGCTGCTTCATTTATAATCATTCTCACCGTACTGATGTCTGGAACTTCAGGAGTCCATATATTTCTTTAATACCTCCAACAGCGTTTCGATGTCGATTGGCTTGGCTACATGGGCATTCATACCTGCCGCCAACGCTGACTGGATATCCTCTGCAAACGCATTTGCAGTCATGGCAATAATGGGTATTTTTTCAGAGTCGGCATGTGCGAGACTGCGGATTGCGCGAGTCGCTTCATAGCCGTTCATCTCAGGCATTTGAACATCCATTAAAACTGCATCATAGGTGCCCGGCGCCGCCTCTTTAAATGCCTGAAGCACCTGTCTTCCGTCATTTGTCGGGACTGAACTTGCTCCGTACATTTGAAGCAGCTCGCAAAGGATCTGGGAATTGATTGCATTATCCTCAGCAATCAGGAAGCAGCGGCCATTAAGCACATTGTCGTTCGCTGCGTTAGTGCATGCTGTCCCGGAATCCGCCGTATCCGTCTTATCCTCTTTTCCAACTTCAAATTCAAGTTCCACTCTGAATGTCGTTCCCTGCCCTTCCCTGCTGTTAACCGTTATTTCACCATCCATCAGATCCACAAGCCCTTTCGTAATGCTGAGCCCCAGGCCGGTCCCTTCTACATGCGCCATATTGCGGTTCCGGGTGAACGGCTCAAAAATATGGTTGAGGAAGTCCTCCGTCATGCCAACCCCGGTATCACTGACTGTAAAACGGTAACGGACATGATGCTCCCTTTCCCTTGGAGCAATTTCTTCGACACGGAATTCCACCCTGCCCCCTTCCGGTGTGAACTTGATTGCATTGCCCAGAATATTGATTAAAATCTGATTGACACGCAGGGAATCCCCATAAAAATGGGTATGGCCAATATCTTCTGTGTGTATCGTAAATATCAGGCCGGCGGCTTCCACCTGCGAAGCCAGCATGGCGGATATCCGTCCAACCATCTCTGAGGGGTCTATATTGATACAATTCAGCATAATTTTACCGCGTTCAATCTTGCTCATATCAAGAATATCATTGATAAGGCTCAAAAGATGCCTGGACGAAAATGTTATTTTTTCAATATAATCCTCGAGTTTCTTCCTGTCATCTAAGTGTGCGGAGGCCAGGGTCGCCATGCCCATGATGGCATTCATCGGCGTCCTGATATCATGACTCATGGAAGAGAGGAAATCACTCTTCGCCTGGTTTGCCTGTTCTGCCTGTATAAGCGCTTCCTCTAATTCCTCCTTACGCCGGCGTTCCTCCGCCAGCATATCCGTCACATCGGCCCGCACCATGCAGACGGTCTTGCGTTCGCTGTCTCCCCACAGGACATTAATCTGTTTATACCGCAGATCGTTTTCCATTTGAAACGGCAATACAAAATCATAACCGGCCGTGCTTTCCGCCAGTCGGCTGCACATGGTTTCCAGGCGTACCTGCTCCTCAATCTGCTCCCTTACTCCCTCTGTCAGGCCGTTCCCAAAAGACTCCGCTATTTCGCCGACATGTTCATTGTAATCCTCCACCGTGTAGGGAGGGAGATTCTCCAGAACGGTCTTTCGGGTATGCACCGTAAGGTGGCCGCTGTCTACGTTGATGATAGCAAGCAGTTCAAAGGTATATGCAACAACGTTAAGAAGCCCCTGCTGTTCCCGAACCGAATCAGTAATATCGGCTCTCGCCAGGCAGATACGTCCAAGCCGGAGCTCTATGGCGGAAACTGTCAGCTTTTTGCAGGAGATATTCCCTTTTTCACCCACAACTGAGTAAGAAAGAGAATACGTCCCTTCCTTCCCCAGGCGCTCCATCATATAGCCGGGATCCATCATCCTGGCCACCTGTTCCCGATCCCTCGGCACCACCTGTTTCTGCAGCATATAAGCTGTCCGGTCTGAATGGCGCAGTTCGTCAATGAATTTATCTTTCTCCTCCAGGTTCCCGCTGAGAACCTGGCAGCGATCGTGAAACAGATCAACATCCACCACCAGGTCACAGCTTGCGACGGAAAGCCGGTGCAGGATACGGTCTGAAATAAATTGTTCTGTAATATCGGTGACGGTCAGCACGCCGGTGATGTCATCCGTGTCGGGAGCCACAAC
The DNA here is from genome assembly GCA_958349075.1 of uncultured Clostridium sp. Classification (GTDB taxonomy): domain Bacteria; phylum Bacillota; class Clostridia; order Lachnospirales; family Lachnospiraceae; genus Otoolea. Next base: position 4,640 of record CATWBR010000238.1, on the reverse strand, counting down.
CAGATTCACTTTAAACTGCACGTAACGCCCCACCGGTTCTTTCGGCAGTTTTATAAAACATTTCAGCAGCACCTCCGTTTTTCCTGCCGCATATGCCGCCAGCGACGGGCCGTTGAGATACGTGTCCATAAAAGCTTTCCGCTCTGCTTCATCAACAACAAGATTTCCGATACCGGTAAAAAATGCCTCCCTGTTATCGCTGAATGTTTTGAGAAGGTCTGAATCCGTATGGTCTATAATCTCCAAGATGCGGTTCCGGCTGATGTTGCAGTGGCCTACAATTAATGCATTAGGTCCCGGCATCAGATAATGCTGTAAAATCATTTCGTTATACTGCTGCCGGAGCCTCTCCTGCTCCTCGCGCTCTGCCGTCATGTCATGATAAGCAGCATACAGGCGTATCTCTCCGCCTTCGCTTTGAATCATCGAGAGAGTGTTTTTCACCCATACATAACTGCCGTCGCCTTTTAAAAGCCTGTAGGTAAGATCAATACGGTTCTCACCTCCAGCCACAAACTCAGCCATGCGCTTATTAAGCCATCCCTGATCATCGGAATGTACTCCCCTCATAGCATCTCCCTGATAAAGTTTCCATGCGGCCTCCAGAGTCATTCCGGTCATCACGGCGAACCCGTCGGACAGAAACTCCGGTACCATTCCCCCGTCCTCATTGTACCGGACAACCGCAACACCGCCCCGCAGGTATTTCACCATTGTCTGGAAATACTGCTCCAAACGTTCCTTCTCTTTCCGGCTGCGCACTGTTTCGGTAATATCCTTTACATACAGTACATAAGCAGGTATCCCGTTCCAGTCTGTTTCCCGAAAACTGGTGCTGAAGAACCGTCCTTCGCTCTCCATTTCCTGCTCTCTTTCATCCTGCATGTGTTTTTCCAGCATACACTCTTCACATGGCGTCTGTCTGCCGAACAATGCTTCATAGCATTTCTTTCCGCCCCTCTCTGACTCTATTCCAAACAGCTTCTTTGTTTCATTCGCATAGAGCAGATCATAATTCTCCCGGTCAATAACATAGATCCCGTCAGTCAGTTCATCAGCAATGTTCCGGAAAAGCCAGCCCTCTGCCGAAATTCCGGTAAACACTGCATAAAACTTCGTATTTTCAGTCAGGGGGCCCATCCGCCTGCCGTTGAGATGAACCCAAATCAGATGTCCGTTTTTATGGCGCATCCGGTAGGAAACATCCAGCACATCCCCACTTTTCACCGCAGCTTTTGCCGCGGCCATAACACGGCTGCGATCCGCCTCATAAATGGCATTCAACGCATCCATGCTTACTACTTCCTCGAATTCTTTACGTGTATGGCCTGACAGTGCCAAAACACCGTCAGAATAATAGGTGGGAATAAATCTGTCGCCCTCGATCTGATAACTGGCTATTCCGCCTGGAATGGAATTAACCAGATGAGCCAGTTCCAACTGAGTTTCTTTGAGAACAGAGATGTTATGAAAGACACATTGAAGCAGGGGAAAACCCTCTTCCTCCCCAATCTGCCTGGCCTGGATATGGACCCAGACGATATGACCGTCCCGGTGCAGCTTACGATACTCGAAATCGGCAGTTGAATGCTCCCGAACCGCCTGACGCAATTTTTCAGCTACCATGGCGGAATCCTCCGGATAGATGAGATTTGCCGCATCTCCTCTGAGCAGCTCCTGATATTCTCCGGGCATGTATCCGGATAATTCCGGTACGCCGGCTGAAAAATAAACCGGCTGAAAAATATCTGATACCTTATAAATCGCAACACCACCCGGAACAGCATTTATAGTGTCCTGCATCTTTTCATTGATAGAAAGCGGGCTGTCATGGTTCATTCCTATTCTCCCCCTTTTGTACATTTTTTGAAGCGACTCTGCTTTTTTAACTTGTGTTCAATGCGATGATCTACCTTAAGAATATCTGACCGCAGACATCCTGACGGGATACTTCGGACGAAATCAGGGTATCAGGCAATCAGGTATACCTGTTTTGTTTTTCCTTATACATGCGTTCATCCGCCCTGTGCATCAATGTGTCATAGTCAGAGCCGTCATCTGGAAACCGGACACAGCCAATACTCACTCCAACCGTCAACTGCCTGCCATCCAGCAAAAACGGATTATTAAACTCCTGATGAATACGTTCCACCGTGGCCTGGTACATCCCGGCAGCATCCGTTTCTGCCGCAACAAACTCGTCTCCTCCTACTCGGGCAAGCAGCGCATCCGATCCCAGTGCTGCCTCAATCCGCCTCGCCGCCTCGATTAATACCACATCCCCCCAGTGGTGGCCCAATGTATCATTGATTTTTTTGAAACAGTCAAGGTCCATGTAAAATAAAGTAAACGGTTCTCGTTCCTTCCTGCACCATCTGTCGATGGTTTCATTCAGGTGGCGCCTGTTATAAAGCCCGGTCAGCTCGTCTGTGACGGCTGCCATCCTCAATACGCGGGTCCGCTCCTGCCATTGGAAAATAACAACCGACAGTAACAGGCTGATTAATGTGCCGGCCAAAAGAATTGCAGCTATCAGCCCCCATTCATTCCACCCCTTCACCGGGACAATACTCAGTGTCCAGACATGGTTGGGAACATGGATTGTATAATTGATCCCCTCCCCCTCAGGAACCGTTCCGCTTTCTGCAATCGTCATCTCCTCCCCCGTATCAATTACACAATACAACCGGTAGGCATAACCATTCTGTGTTAATTCACTGAGTACAATCGGATCCAATGCCTCAGGGAGATCTAAAATAATAACCGTAAAACCCAAAAATATTTCATTTCCGTCCTCATCTTTCAAAAATACGGGGTTCCGCGCCACGAGCCCGAGTCCTCCCTGATAGAGCTGATAGGGGCCGGACAGTGCAATCGACCGCGTCTCAAGCGCAAGTATGGCATCGTCCCTTCGCCGCGGATCATCGAATACGCTTGTTCCGATTACTTCCTCATTTCCCTCCATGGGATAACAATATTGGACGATACCGTCCGGCAGGTACTGTACAGCCCGGACTCCAATTCCGTCATCCAGCGTGGCGGCCAGCCGCTGGAATGTTTCGTCATCCATCTTTCCACCGTTTTCGACCAGAATCGCATCAAGGACATCTGTCTTGTGGAACAGGCTGTCAAGCAGTCTTTCTGTACGTGCGCTGTATACTTCGGCGGTATGCAGCGCGAGCTCATGATTCTGCCTGCCTGTCAATTGCATAACAACAGCAGCCAAAAGAACTGTAACGATCATTCCGAACAAAAAATTCACAATAGCTGTAGATAAACGCCGCCAAACGGTTGTTTTCTTTAACATAACTTATTCCCTGCCCTTTCGTATACATTTTGGTAGAGCTGCCAACAACTTGCCTCTTTATTTCTTTCGTCCGCGCCGCTTCCAGATGTTTCCTGCCGTCATTCTATCTATTTCAGATGTCCCCTAGCTCATTTCAATATCATTCAATTATAACGAAATTTTAGTAAAAACACAATATTGTATACCAACTTCCTCTTCCTTTTACGGCTATCTTGCCGCTATAGAAGACCAAGTATATTTTAAGAAAGATCCCGCTCGCGGAGCGTTTTTATTTCATAGGACGAACTTCCTATGAAACTTCCTATGAAATAAAAAACCGCGGTCACATTTTGGACAGCGGTCTGCTTTAACATAATTCCACACAACTTTTAATTCCTATTTACTCCCCCGTATCCATTCCACCCATACAGAATAGTACTTTCCAAAAACATGAGAACCATCTGATGAAAAATCTTTTGATAAATTTCCTGAACTGTCATCAAAAATCTCGTTGACATTAATAAAATAACATCCTGTTAACTCTGCAATTTGTTTAATTTCCGAATTCAGAGCATTGATTTTTTGATTGTTATAAAGAGGACTCTGCATTGACTTTTGACCGGTCACATGGAGATTTGCTTCCAATACGAGTGCCGCCGTGGGCTGGATTTCCTGTATCTTTTCCACTGTACTCCGGTACTTTTTTACTATACTTGGAAAATCATAACCCAGTTCATTTATTCCCAACATAATGTATATCGTATTGTAGTGATTGCCGGAAAGCAGCTCCTCCAGCCCTGTTTTGGTTCCATTGTTTAATTTTACTTTTTCGTCAAATAGATTGAACACAGTCATTCCGGAATTTGCAAAAACATCTGCCTCCCCCAGATTACCATACTCAGAAAGCCCCACCGTTCTTGAATCTCCGATAAATAAGGTTCCGGCAAAATTATCTGCCGCTTCCGGCCGGGAACCAGACTCATCAAGAACTGGTTCCTGCGAAGGCTCCGTTAACGGTTCACTCTGTAATAGCCGGGGGGCTGGCTCAGAGGCCGGTTCAGAGACTGGTTCAGGAGCCGGCTCACCGCTATCATAGAGATTTTCCGCCTCCGGCGTCTCTTTCCCCTCCGGTGCCTCTCCCCCCTCTGGTGTATTACTGCTATGATATTCCGGTTGCTGCTTCTGCTGCTTGACCACACTGTGTTCTCTTCCCGGGAGGAATTCTATCAGTGTCAGGATTATAATGCTGATGACTAGAAAAATACTATATCAGTAACGTTTGATTTAAATAATCTCCCTTAAACTCGAAAATTTAAAAAAGGATCGTCCAATCCAATTTTCATGCAGTATACGC
>CATWBR010000237.1 GCA_958349075.1 uncultured Clostridium sp. | reverse complement strand
GCTACAGGTATATGAACGCTTCAGGAAGCTCTGGGGTGAGGAATGCTCGGACAGGGAATTGGAATACTGCCTGCTCTTTAATATGGGAGGCCTGTGGAATATTTTGATAAAATGGATTTACAGTGAGGAAAGGGAAAATCCCGGGGAGATGGAGAGGATGGTAAGTAAATCACTCCGCTGCTTTATGAAAAGTATTTAAAGCCGATTAAAAAATTTTTTAGTAATGAAACTTTTTCTACCCCTTTTCCGTCTAATACTCAGTACAGAAGAAAAGGAGTTGTAATGATGAGGCGGAAGAGAAGAAAAATTAAAAAAACAGTGCTGGCAATGCTGGTCCTTGGATGCATGATTGCTGCAGCTTCGGCCGCATATGCAGGAGCCCCGTCTGCCTCTGGAAATTCCGGGACAGATAACAGGATTCCCAGTGAGAGACAGATGAGCCAGGAAGGGCAGAGCCGCCCACTCAGGCAGATGGCCGCGGAAGGACAGATGAATCCCGGGAAAACATCAGACCCTCAGAAACCGGCGAATCCGGAGACACAGGCTGCTATTCACACCATACAGGAGACGGGCAAAAATCTGCAGCCCGATAGCCGGACACAGGCCCCAGGCCCCGCAGAAACACAGGTATCCATAGAAACGCAGGTTTCTCAGGCACAGACACAGCAGAGCCAGGCGGAATTAAGGGCTGCGGAGTTCGAGACGGCCGAGACAGAGAATGAAGCCGAAAAATCGGGCCTTGTTTTAAGCGGTGGAAGATATATTGATCCGTCAAAACCAATGATTGCACTGACCTTTGATGACGGGCCGTATGCTCCGGTAGGAAACCGGATTATGGACAGTATGGAAAAATATAACGGCCGTGCAACCTTCTTTGTCGTGGGAAACCGCGTGGCGGATTACAAGACGGAAATAAAGAGAATGCATGACAATGGCCATGAAATTGCCAATCATACATATGACCATAAATACCTGAACAAGCTGGGGGCAGATGAGATTGTCAGCCAGGTGGAGCTGTGCAATCAGGCTGTGGCGGCTATAACGGGTGAAAGCCCGAGGCTGGTGCGCCTTCCGGGAGGAAGTAAGAACAGCACGGTCTTAGGCAATGTCTATTATCCGATTATTCTGTGGAATATAGATACACTGGACTGGAAAACAAAGAATGCCGACAAGACGGTGGAGGCCGTGATCGGTAAAGTGAAGGACGGAGATATTATCCTGATGCATGAGCTTTATAAGTCGTCGGGAGACGCAGCGGTACGGATTATCCCGGCACTGTCCGAGCAGGGATACCAGTTTGTGACGGTGAGCGAACTGATCCGCTTCCGGGGCGGGGTGAAAAACGGAGGCGTCTATTATAGCTTCCATCAGGGCAAATAAGGAAAATAAATCCATGATATAAATCAGGGACTTCCCAAAAGACAGGCGGGGGAGTCCTTTTTTTGCTTATTAGAAAGTGCTCTTACATAGGTACCGCCGTCTTGTTTTGAAGAACGAGGTAAGATATAATAGGCAAAGAGCGGTCATTCTGCCGGAGCATCCCGGTATTCCTGCTCGTTGGAAAGGGGCGGAAAAAATGAAGTCTTTGATAAAGAACCTTATACGTATGTTCTACCTGGTTATAATATTTGTGACGGCCAATATACCGGCTCTCGGGCTGATGCACAGGAGGCCGCAGTGGCTTTTTATAGTTCTGCCGTGTTTTGTGCTGGTGAATATCCTTCCCCTGCCGGGAGGCAGGAAGCTGCCGAAACGGCGGCTTGCCGTGTGTGCGGGAGGCTGTGAACTTTTGATCCTTTTTCTCATCTCCATGGCCGCTTCGGTTGTATATCTCCTGTCATTGATACCTGCCTCATTTCCCGACAATGCGGCGCTGTGGTTTGGGAATCTGCTCTGTGTTGTGATCGTGGAGGCAGCAGTATTTTGGAATGGAATTATCCGGGTCTACGCTGCATCGGCCCAGATTGGAATCAAATGGCGTGTGACAGGCATTATCTGCGGATGGATTCCTGTTGCCAACCTGATCGTTCTTTGGAAAATTATCAGAACAGCTTCGGAGGAAGTGAAATTTGAGAGCAGTAAGATACTTAAAAACCGTGAAAGAGAACAGGAACAGATTTGCAAAACCAGATATCCCATCCTGATGGTCCACGGTGTTTTCTTCCGGGATTTTAAATACTTTAACTATTGGGGCAGGATACCGAAAGAGCTTCAGCAGAACGGAGCAGTAATTTTTTACGGAAACCACCAGTCGGCGGCCTCGGTTGCGGACTGCGGGGAGGAGCTTGCACAACGCATCCTGCAGACCGTCAGGGAGACCGGCTGCGGGAAGGTCAATATTATAGCCCATTCAAAGGGCGGGCTGGACAGCCGGTATGCGATCAGCCTGCTGGGCATGGATCAGTATGTTGCAACGCTCACCACAGTGAATACGCCGCACAGAGGATGCATCTTCGCCGATTACCTTCTGGGAAAAATTCCCGTACATGTAAAGGAAAAGGTGGCGGCCAGCTATAATACGGCACTTAAAAAACTGGGCGATCGGAATCCCGATTTTCTGGCTGCGGTAGGCGATCTCACGGCTTCCGCCTGCAGCCGTTTTAACGAAATTGCCACGGATAACCCGGGGGTCTATTACCAGAGCACCGGATCCAAGTTAAATGTTGCCTCCGGCGGCCGTTTTCCGCTCAATTTCTCTCATGAGCTTGTGAAACATTTTGACGGTCCCAACGATGGACTTGTGGCCGAGAGCTCATTTCAGTGGGGCGAACGGTATATACTTCTCACAACAAAGGGGCGCAGAGGCATCTCACACGGAGATATGATAGATCTGAACAGGGAAAATATCGGTGACTTCGATGTGAGGGAGTTCTTTGTCGGCCTGGTAAGCGATTTGAAAAACAGAGGATTTTAGAAAAGACAAAAGGAGATTACATAATATGAAAATGATACTCGATGTGGATACAGGAATTGATGACGCGCTTGCAATCGCCTATGCGGCGGGAACCGGGGAAGCCGAGCTTAAGGGGATTACCTGCTGTTTCGGCAATGTCAGGGTGGAGACGGCGGTCAGGAATACGCTTCAGATCCTGAATATCCTGGGAACCGGAGACATACCGGTCTATGCCGGAGAGAACACCACATTTACCGGAAAAGAGTTCGTCCCGGCCGAGGTGTGCAAAAGAGTTCACGGTTTAAATGGAATCGGAGATATCAAACTGCCCGAAGCCATAAAAAATGCGGAAAAAGAAGATGCCGTCTCTTTTATGGCATCCATGGCGGATCAATATGGGAAGGAACTTATCATTGTGGCGACGGCGGCAATGACGAATCTGGCCCGTTTTATCGAGCAGTATCCGGAAAAAGCAGCAGGGGTCGGCTGTATCTGCGTCATGGGCGGGGCAGTTACCGTTCCGGGCAACGTGAACCGCTATGCCGAGGCCAACATCCTGGCCGATCCCGAAGCGGCAAAATATGTATTGGAAAGCGGCATCCATATCCTGATGATCGGCCTTGATGTGACACTTAAGACGATGATGAGCGCGGAGGCGATGGAAGAATGGATCCGTCCGTGGAGGGAGACAGGGACGGAGGCGGGAGACAAGTTCGCAGAAATGGTCCATTACTACTGTTCCCACGAGATAGGGAAAGAGGGAAAGCGGGAAGGCGCGATCCATGATCCTCTGGCGGTTGCCGCCGCGCTTCATCCGGAGCTTGTTGAATTCTTTGAGACAAACCTGACCGTGGAGACGGATGGAGAGTCGAGGGGCAGGACGACAGGGGATCTGAGGCGGCTAAGGGACATGAAAAAGACGGTAAAGGTCTGTGTGGATGTCCGGACAGACTCATTTTTAATTGATTTTGTAGGAACAGTTCAAAAAGCGATACATAGGATTTAGCTGCTTTTGCCATACTTAGTGTAGTGATACATTCATATTCAGCCTGACAATGCCGCCTGTTTCGCCGTCCGCCGCGTTGGAGGATGATGGCGGTGCCGACACATCGCTTCTCACCTTCGCGCTTCAGAAGGATAAAACGGGCAGAACTGTCTGACTGGGCATGAACATGTTATTACACTGGATTAGAGACATTATGTCGCAGAAAGCGATCCGCCGCAGGCGGAGGATTCTTTAAACGGAATTCCTTAATATAGTTTGGCAAAAGGAGGCATTGTATGCAGAGCATAAGACTGAAGGAAGATTTTTACTGGACGGGGATTATAGACCAAGGCCTGCGGGTATTTGATATTATCATGTATACGGAGTTTGGAACCACCTACAATTCGTATGTACTTAAAACGGGGGACAAAACGGTTCTTTTCGAGACGGCAAAGGCTAAATTTTTCGACGAGTATCTGACGGAACTTAAGAAAATTACGGATATCGATAAAATCGATTATCTGGTGGTTGACCACACGGAGCCGGATCATGCGGGCAGCGTGGAACTTCTTCTTGATATTAATCCCAATCTGAAGGTGATTGCAACCAGTTGTGCGCTGAATTTCCTTAAAAATATCGTAAACCGGGATTTCTACAGCATCCAGGTCAAGGACAATGAGACGATGAAAATCGGGGACAAGACGCTCCGGTTTATGACGGTTCCCAATCTCCACTGGCCGGATACGATGTATACCTGGATAGAGGAGGACAAGATTCTTGTTACCTGCGACTCGTTCGGCGCCCACTACGGTGTGGAAGGCGTGCTGAGAAGCGAGGTTAAGGATGAGGAAAACTATAAAAAGGCGGCCAGATATTATTTTGACTGTATCATAGGCCCGTTTAAGGGATTTATGATGAAGGCGCTCCAGAGAGTGAAGGAGCTTGATCCGGTCATGATCTGTACGGGGCATGGGCCGGTACTTGATACAAAGATTGAAGAAGTGTTTGAAATGTATGAGGACTGGTGCACCGTCACCAATCCGAACAGCAGGAAAACCGTGATTATTCCCTATGTCAGCGCCTATGGCTATACAGAGGAACTGGCCGGAAAAATCGCCGACGGAATCCGCGGCAGCGGCCCGGTGGAGGTAAGAACTTATGATATGGTGACGGCCGACGCTGCAAAGGTGGTGGGAGAACTGGAATTTGCCGACGGAATCCTCTTTGGGACGCCAACCATCGTAGGCGAGGCGTTGAAACCCATATGGGATTTGACCACCTCTATTTTTCCGGCTACCCACGGTGGAAAATATGCTTCCGCATTCGGCAGCTACGGCTGGAGCGGTGAGGGTGTTCCCCACATTATCGGCCGTTTGAAACAGCTTAAGATGAAGGTCCCGGATGACGGCTTCAGGGTGAAATTCAAACCGGATGATGTCGCGTTAATGGACGCATACGAATACGGTTACCGGTTCGGCTGCCTCGTGCAGGGAAAAGAAGAGCAGGGAGGGAAAAAGGCCGAGAGTGCGGGAAAAGGCCCGCGGAAGCTTGTGAAATGCCTGGTCTGCGGAGAGATTTTCGATTCTTCTCTCGATACCTGCCCTGTCTGCGGAGTCGGACGTGAATATTTTGTGGAAGTCGATACGGAAGAAACCGATTACAAGCATGACACGGAGGATTTTTACGTGATCATCGGAAATGGAACGGCGGGACTTTCTGCGGCCGAGGAAATACGAAAAAGAGATAAAACGGCTTCGGTTGTTATGGTATCCGATGAGCCGTATGACACCTACAACCGTCCCATGCTGACGAAATCCATGCTGGCCGGGCTGCAGCCGGAACAGATTGCCGTAAAAGAGAACGAGTGGTATGAGAAAAACAATATTATCCGTGTCCTTGGCAGACATGTGGCGTCCATCGACACGGAGATTAAGCAGATTGTGCTGGAGGACGGCACAAAAATGGTGTATACGAAGCTGATTTACGCGCTCGGAGCCGAGTGCTTTATTCCCCCGATTAAGGGCGCCGGCCAGGATCATGTGGTAGCTGTCCGCCGTCTGGACGACGTCATGAAAATTATCGCCCTTCTGCCAGAAACCAGAAAAGTATGCGTCATCGGCGGAGGCGTTCTGGGCCTTGAAGCGGCCTGGGAGTTCAGAAAATCCGGCCGGGAAGTAGCCGTGGCGGAAGCGGCACCGGGACTCATGATGCGTCAGTTGGATCAGGGGGCATCCGACATGATAAAGGAGATTGCGGCCCGGGAAAAGATCAGAATCTTCACCGGGGTTCAGGCAGAGGAAATTCTGGCAAAGGGCAAGGGCGTGAAGCTCTCAAACGGAGAGAAGCTCCCTGCCGATCTCGTCATAATCTCGGCCGGAATCAGCCCGAACACAGAGCTGGCAAAACAGTCCGGCATTGCCGCGCAGAGAGCCGTCGTGGTTAATGAGAAGATGGAAACCAATGTGAGGGATATCTATGCATGCGGTGACTGCGCCCAGTATCAGGGCATGAATTATGCGCTGTGGGGCGAGGCGTCGGCCCAGGGAAAGGTTGCCGGAGCCAATGCGGCGGGAGAAGTGACCGAATATGAACCGCCGTCCATGGGACTTTCCTTCCACGGAATGAATACCGCCCTGTATGCGATTGGAGATACGGGAAAGAACGAAGCTCTGTCATACCGGACAGAGGAGAAAAAAGACGAGGCCAGGAAACAGTACGAAAAATATTACTACGCCAACGGACAGTTAAAGGGCGCTATCCTCATCGGCGATCTTACCAGAATGGCAGAAGTGACGGAGAGAATAAAATAGGAAAAAACAATATGTATCAACAAAAAACAGGCGGTATGGCTGCGGAGCAAATCTGCAGTCATACTGCCTGTTTTTCTTCCTTTTCCGAACGGCAAAAGACAATGGAACGTCTGTCACGGGCGTTACTCACCACTTTCCGGCCTCCTCTTCCTACTGACAACGGCAAAAACCAAGTTTCTCTATCAGTTCATCAGGATTTCCGTAATACAGCTTCAGGTTTAAAAGTTTTCCGATCCCGAGGCTTAAGATTCCAAGCAGGGATTTTCCGTCCACGATCTGGCTTCCGAACTGCAGATCCAAATCACCGCTGAAACCGTCAACTGCCCGCAGATACTGCCTGATATCCTCTAACGTATCAAATTTCACCTTAAGTTCACTCATGTGAGATACCCTCCTATATAT
>CATWBR010000236.1 GCA_958349075.1 uncultured Clostridium sp. | reverse complement strand
CTTCAAATACCGGCAAAGCCGCCCGCCGTGTTTTTCTCCTTCCCACTGCCCATTTAACAAATAAACAGGTGACACCCCGTGAGGGACATCACCTGTTATTATCAAGCTGTACTGCTATCTTTTAAAGCCGATTGCTCAGCTAAAATTATTTAGTTATTCTATGCTGTAGTTCGGAGCTTCCTTCGTGATATGGATATCATGGGGATGGCTCTCTTTCAGGGAAGCAGCGGAAATCTTGATGAAGCTTCCTGTCTCCTGAAGTGTTTTGATATCGGGCGCTCCGCAATATCCCATGCCGGCGCGTAAGCCGCCGAGAAGCTGGAATACCGTGTCTTCCACCATTCCTTTATATGCGACACGGCCTTCCACGCCCTCCGGAACCAGTTTCTTTGCATCGTTCTGGAAATAGCGGTCTTTACTCCCGTTCTCCATCGCGGCAATGGAACCCATGCCCCGGTAAACCTTATACTTTCTGCCCTGATACAATTCGAAGGTGCCCGGACTCTCGTCACAGCCTGCAAACATGGAACCCATCATACATACGCTTCCGCCTGCTGCGATCGCCTTCGTAACATCTCCCGAATACTTGATTCCTCCGTCTGCAATAATCGGAACGCCGTATTCCTTTGCCGCTTCATAGCAATCCATCACGGCGGTAACCTGAGGCACGCCGATACCTGCAACCACACGGGTGGTACAGATGGACCCCGGTCCAATCCCCACCTTGACGGCATCTACGCCCGCTTCGATGAGGGCCTTTGCAGCCGCGCCGGTAGCCACGTTGCCGGCAATTACCTGAACGTCCGGATATGTTTCCTTTATCATCTTAACACAGCGGATGACATTCTCGGAATGGCCGTGCGCGGAATCCAATACGATTACATCCACCTTAGCCTTCACAAGTGCCTCCACGCGATCCAGCACATTGGCCGTAATGCCGACGCCTGCGCCGCAAAGAAGTCTGCCCTGCTCATCCTTAGCAGAAAACGGGTATTTGATCTGCTTCTCGATATCTTTGATTGTGATAAGTCCTTTTAAATTAAAATCATCGTCTACGATCGGGAGCTTCTCCACTCTGGCCTTTGCCAGAATCTTCTTGGCTTCCGTCAGATTGATTCCCTCTTTTGCCGTCACCAGGTTTTTGGAGGTCATGCACTCTTTGATTTTTCTGGAGAAATCTTCCTCAAACTTTAAGTCACGGTTTGTGATAATACCGACCAGCTTTCTTCCTTCCGTAATCGGAACGCCGGAAATGCGGAACTTGCCCATCAGCTCATCGGCATCTTTAAGTGTATGTTCCGGGGATAAATAAAATGGGTCTGTGATGACACCGTTCTCTGAACGTTTTACCTTATCGACTTCCTCAGCCTGCTCTTCAATCGACATATTCTTGTGGATAATGCCGATACCGCCCTGTCTTGCCATGGCAATTGCCATTCTGTGCTCGGTAACCGTGTCCATACCGGCACTCATTAAGGGAATATTCAGTTTAATTTTTTTCGTCAGATACGTGCTTAAATCAACCTGGTTAGGAATGATTTCTGAATATGACGGTACGAGCAGAACATCATCAAATGTAATGCCATCGCCAATAATCTTACCCATTAATTCTTCCTCACTTTCGTATTATTGTATTATTATAAGTAGACTCACGTTGTTTCCCGGAGTTATTAGTATCTAATACTATCAAATTTGAGGGTTGATGTCAACTACGCACATTTACGAATTTTCCGTTACGTTTTGTACTTAAATCTCATGCATCTTTCTCGGCGCCATCTGTCTGAAACAGCGCACCATCTTTTCATCCGGCTCAAAAAGCACTTTCTCCCCCGCCCCGCTCTTTGTGTAAATAAAGGCGTACCGGACGGCTCCCGGATCTCCCGAGGTGTAGTCGCTGACTTTTTTCACCTGATGATCATACTCTTTAATATGTCCGGAAGCAGCCGGGGCAATGACCTGGATGTCCTCCAGCGTATATTCCGCCGCCTTCTTTCTTCTCGTCTTTGAGAAAATCCGGTCCACTGAAAATGTCCGGTCTACCAAAAGATATTCAAACTCCACATTCAGGTTCTGGATCATATGATACGCAAATGCGCACATTGCAATGAAGGCAAGTAAGCCGAACAGGCCGCTCCATAAGATAGAAGCCGCTGTGAGAAGGATTCCCACGGCCAGAAGTATCTTTACGATAATGGAAAAACCCGGCGTTTTCTTTTTTACAAGGCATTCTGCATAGCTTTCGTTCAGCATGTATTTTCCCCTTTTCCTGTATAAAATAGCCTGTAAAAACGGTTTTCGCGTCTCTCGAACCGTTGCGGCTGATGATACTATCCTACAACAATTTGCGGCCGGATGCAAGATGGGGATTTGGGTGAGGAAGGAGAACGCCGCCGGGACGGTCGGGGGGCGGGATGGTGAGAGGGAGGCTGTGAGTCTTCAGTCCCGGGCTGTAGGTTTTCGCGGGTGGGGAATCCGGGCAGAAAAAGTTCCTACGGGAAACGCTTGCGCTCTTTGGAGTACATAACAGTACTAAGGCGCCAAAATACGCCGCCTAAGTACTGATGGACTCCCAGGTTCCCTCCGGAATCTTTTTCTCCCGGATTCCCCGCAGGAAGGTTATGACCGGGACTGAAGACGCGAAGGTTGTCGCCATCCTGAACCCCGGCCTGCGGCCGCTGATTTGTTCTTATTCCTTCAAGGGGGGGTATTGTCGCTGCCACTATGTTTCCTCGAATTTCAGGAGACTACCTGTATGGTATTCAATTGATGGGTCTGAGTTTTAACGCCTGAACTATCCTTGAATAACCTTTAAATTTTTATAATAGTCATAAAAATCAGCTCTCTATTTTTCTCTGAATTCAGCCCGAAACACCCGAAATGGTAAAAGGTTCACGACTACATAGCGGCCGCAACAATACCGCTCCCGCACTTGACGAAAGAGACAATCAGCCCCTGAAGATGACGGACGGGGCAGCACTCTCCGCTGGGTCTTCGGTCCCGTCGATAACCTGCCCGGGGAAGGAAGGAGGAAACTTTCCGAAGGGGACATTGGAATCCGCCAGTACTTAGACGGCGTTCTTTGACGTCTTAGCATCCGCTGCGCATTCCACCAGCGGGAGCGAGTCCCCGTAGGAATTTTTTCTCCTGGATTCCCCACCCGCGAAAACCTACAGCCCGGGACTGAAGACTCATAAACAACCTCCCGCTACCCCGTCCGCCATCTTACAGAGGCGTCCTCGCATCTCAACTTCTCGCCTTCCTCCTCTCGGACGTCACATTAATAATCATAACAAGAATCAGCACCAGGCCCCAGATCAGGTTCTTGTAGTAATCCGATATATTCTGGAACATCGAGAATCCGGACGACAGTGTCTGCAGGATGACCACAGCGATTACCATACCGGCGGTCTTTCCCTTTCCGCCGTTCGGGCTGACTCCAGCCAGGACGCAGATGAGGATTGCGGGCGTCAGATACGATTTTCCAAAGTCCGATCTGGCGGAATTAAAGTGGCCGCACATTAAAAGACCCGAAATGGAAGACAACATGCCGCTTATCATATAGGTGAGGGTTATCACTCTCTTATCATCGATTCCCGAATATCTGGTGGCAGTCTTGTTGGAGCCAATCATATAGATCTTAAAGCCCAGTGAAGTCCTGTTCAGGATAAACGCCACGGTGACGGCGCAGATGGCGAATATGATGGTGGAGGCCGGTATCATATCAAACAGCCGGTAACTGACCACCGTATTCAGTATCGGCGGAAGCTCTTTTATGGACGAGCCGTTTGTAATTCCCACGGCAAGGCCCAGTATGATATCGGAAGCTCCCAGAGTGGCAACCATGGCCGGTATTCCGATTCGTGAAATGAGCGTTCCGGAAAATATTCCGCAGAGGCCTCCAATCACGAGACCGACCGCCACGATTAACAGAAGTACCATAATCTGTACCGGAACGGAAGCTCCTTCCGGCATAACCGCCTTTAACAGCATGCAGCAGAGAATTCCCGACAGGTCGGCTACCGCCACGACGGTCAGATCAATGCCTCCGCTGATCATGGCCAGCATCATCCCCAGGGAGAGAACCCCCATCTCGGGGAACAGATAGGCGATCAGCTTCATCTGGCCCGCCGAGAAAAACCGGCCGCCGGTCGCCGCGGTCAATACGGCAAAGGATATGACGAACATGGCGATCAGCTTGAGATTGTTTGCATTTTTCTCATAAAATTCTTTCCGTACCGCCTTTGAAACTTCTTTTGATGTATCATTTAATCCGCTGTTACTCATGCGCCTTCGCCTCCTCTCCCTTATGTCCCTCCAATATGTTTGAGGTCACCCTCTGTTCAGCGGCAACCATTTTATAGGCTGACGCGCAGACGCCTGCAATAATCAGCACACCCGTCATCAGTTTGGTCCAGTTGGTCGGAATCCCTAAAAGAATCAGGTTGTTGGAAATCAGCTTCATCAAAAACACGCCCAGGAATGTTCCGAACACGCTTCCGGAACCTCCGGCAATGCTCGCCCCTCCCAGTACAACGGCCGCAATGATAGTCATCTCATATCCGTCAAAGAAATTAATCTGGCACATGCCCGACAGTGTTACCTGGGTCAGTCCCGTGATTCCTCCGATAAATCCCATGAAGGTAAATACAAAGATCCTGATACCGGCAACCGGAAATCCGGCGCGCTCCGCTGCCACCTGATCGCCTCCCACCGCATATATTCCTCTGCCTAACATCGTGTATTTCATGATAAAACCGACGAGCAGAAGGACGGCTATCAAAATAAAGATACTGACCGGCATGGAGCTGCCGAGTCCCGTCGATACGCTGCGGACCGAGAAGAGATTGGCCGCAGCCATCCCGGAAAGCGGGGCCGGAAGCGCCGAGATAACACTGCTTTTAAGCACGCCCTGAGTAAATCCCAGATAGATGGAACATGTGCCTAGTGTGATAATCAGGGTGGGCAACTTCAGCCATGCGGCCAGAACTCCGTTGATCAGGCCGAGAAACGCCCCGATCAGCCCGGCCACAACGAATCCGAGAATAACAGGGCCGTCATAGCCCGTCACCTGGAACCATTTTGTCACCGCAAACATGCACAGCATAGCGGTATAAGGAAAGGATACGTCAATGTTGCCGGATGCAATGACCATGAACAGCCCCGCCGCCATCATGCCAGGAACGATCAGACTCCTAACAAGATCCACAATATTATTTGCCGTGAAGAACTGTCCGCTTTTCATCTGTATCACCAGGGACAGGGCGGCGATGATGAGAATGACATAGAACTCATTTTTCTTCAGTAATTTTTTTATGCTCATACCGCTTCCATCTCCTTTCCTTCCGTGATGAGGGCCTGAAGCTTACTGCTGTCAAGCTCCGTGTTCCTGTGTTCACTTACAATTCTTCCGCTCTTGATAATCAGAATCCGGTTACAGTTCATAAGTATTTCACTGATATCATCGGAAATCAGGATAATCGCCATGTTTTTCTTTTCCGCCAGAGCCCTCAGATAATTATGGATATCGTATTTGGCGCCGATATCGACTCCGACCGTGGGACCGTTCAGTATCAGCACCTTCGGCTCGGTCTCCAGCCATTTTCCCAGAACCACCTTCTGCTGGTTTCCTCCGGATAGCGTCTGGATTCCGTCTTTTAATTCATTTAATTTGATTCCGAGGTTTCTGACCCACTCTTTTGAGTCGGCATGGCCCCTGTCGAAATCCACGGTTCTGTTTTTCTTCTTCAGGCGGTCGATGTTGGACACGATCATGTTGTTTTCGATGGACTGCGTCAAAAACAGCCCCTCGGTGAGACGGTCCTCCGGCACATAGGCAATCTTCAGGCGAAGCGCGTCCATCGGTGATTTTATCTGAACTTCACGGCCGTCCACGAACACTTTCCCGCCGTCCGCCCGGTAGAGGCCGAACAGCGCTTTCGCAAGCTCCGTTCTTCCTGAGCCGAGAAGTCCCGTAATCCCAAGAATCTCCCCGGGATGAATCTCAAAGCTGATATTTTCAAAGCCATTTTTCAGGCAGAGGTTTTCCACTTTAAACAGGCTGTGAGAGCCGTCCACATCCTTTGGATCAAAATAGTCCTGCTCAATCTTCCTGCCCGTCATATAGTAAATGAACTGTTCATTGTCAATATTTTTCGCCGAATCCGATACAATGTGCCTGCCGTTTCTGAATACGGTAAAATAATCGGCAATCTCAAATACTTCATCCAGCTTATGGCTGACGAACAATACGGAGATTCCCTCGCTCTGGAGCTGTCTGATAACCCTGAACAGCTTGTCTACCTCCTTGCGCGTGAGGGCGGAGGTCGGCTCGTCCATAATGATGAGCCTGGAATTATGTAAAATCGACCTGGCAATCGCAATCAACTGCTTATCCGCGATAGACAGGGTTCCTACCGTCGCATCCAGCGGAATATCAATGCCGATGTGATCCAAAGATTTCCTGGCCACCTCATATACGCTCTTCCAGTTCACAAATTTCTTCTTATTATAAAGCTCATAATTCAGAGCAATATTTTCGGCCGCCGTAAGGTTCGGGAAGATGGACATGTCCTGGTATATGACCTGGATTCCGAGCTGGATGGACTGATTGATGCCCAGGCTCTGGTAATTCGTCCCATCATATACGATTTCTCCTCCGTCCGGTTTATAAAACCCTGATATAATCTTGATCAGCGTAGATTTTCCACAGCCGTTTTCCCCCACCAGGCAATGGATTTCTCCCTTTCTAATCACCATATTTACCTTATCGAGAGCCTTAACTCCCCCGAAATGTTTTGATATTTCTTTTACTTCCAATAATGTATCATTCATCTTGCCACCTGCCCCTGTTCGCCATTCAATATGTCTGACCGCCGTCAAGCAACGGAAGGCCTGTTCCTCTAAGCGCTTGTATTAATCAATAATGCTTGCGTATCCAACTCTCCGGATACGCAAGCATAAATTTCTGCAAACTACCATAAAAGCATGCTCAAGGTTACTGTCCACGCAGGATGTGCTCCGCAAAGCGTGTCATTGTTTGCAGCACGCTGCTTTTTAGCGGGGTGTGAACAGTAACTGCTCTAGAATTGGTAATCACC
>CATWBR010000235.1 GCA_958349075.1 uncultured Clostridium sp. | reverse complement strand
CCGAGAGAGTATGTGGATTCCAGCATGAAAGCCGGCAAAGACGTGCTTTTGGAAATTGAGATTCAGGGAGCGCTCAAGATTAAAGAGAAGTTTCCCGAGGCAGTCCTGGTGTTTATAACGCCTCCCAGCGCAGAGGAGCTGCGCCGCCGCCTTGTGAACAGAGGCACGGAGCCGATTGAAACGATCAATGCGAGACTTTCAAGAGCAGCAAAAGAGGCTGAAGGAATTGAAAATTATGATTTCCTCCTGGTCAATGATGACATTGACGAATGTGTGGACAGGATGCACAATCTAATCCAGTCGATGCATGCCAAGGTGAGCAGTCATTTAACTTTTATCAGAACAATCAGAGAAGAAATGAAGGACTTTTGAAAGGAGCCTGATCTATTATGATGTTACGTCCATCCTATAATGATTTAATTAAAGTTGTAAACAGCGGTGTGGAGCCTGGCGATGAGCCGTTAATCCAGAGCCGTTATTCAATCGTGATTGCCACGGCAAAGCGTGCCAGACAGTTGATCGCGGGGGAAGAGTCCGCCGTACCGGCCGATGCGAGAAAACCGCTTTCCATTGCCATTGACGAGCTGTATCAGTCCAAAGTTAAGATTATCAATGACGATAATACTCCTGAAGATGAGATCGAATACTAAAGAAGAAGGCCGTCTCGCGCTGTAAAGCGCAAGGAGATGGCTTTTTATGTAATAAAAAGAACAACTGACCGATTGGAGCGAAAGAATGAAAATACTTTGTATTTCCCTGGGCTGTGATAAAAACCTGGTGGATACGGAGATGATGCTGGGCCTTTTAAACAAGGACGGCCATACATTTACCGACGATGAGAATGAAGCAGATATCATCCTTGTGAATACCTGCTGTTTTATTAATGACGCAAAAGAGGAGAGTGTGAACACAATTCTTGAGATGGCGGAGCTTAAAAAATCAGGAAACTGCAAAGCCCTGATCGTAACCGGCTGCATGGCGCAGCGCTATAAGGAAGAGATTATGGAAGAGATTCCGGAAGTAGACGGCATTCTCGGCACTTCCACCTATGACGAGATATCGAATGTACTAAGTGCGGCCCTGAAGGGGGAACATGTGGCATGCTTCCACGATCTTTCGGCCCTCCCCGAGGTGGCGGAGAAACGGATTGTGACCACAGGAGGCCATTACGCCTTCTTAAAGATTTCGGAAGGCTGTAACAAACGCTGTACCTACTGTATCATCCCATCCCTGCGCGGACCCTACCGCAGCGTGCCGATGGAGCGCCTTTTAGAGGAAGCGGCCGGGCTTGCCGGGCAGGGCGTGAAGGAGCTGATTCTGGTGGCGCAGGAGACCACGCTTTACGGTGTGGATCTCTACGGGAAGAAGATGCTACCTGAGCTGTTACGCCGCCTTTCTAAGATTTCAGGAATCGAATGGCTCAGAGTCCAGTACTGTTATCCGGAGGAGATTACCGAGGAATTGGTCCAGGTCATTAAGGAAGAAGAGAAGGTCTGTCACTATCTGGATATTCCGATCCAGCATGCCAGCGACCGGATTCTTAAGGGTATGGGAAGGAAGACAAACAGGGCGGAACTCGTGGAACGGATTGCCCGTCTGAGGGCGGAGGTGCCGGATATTGTGCTCCGGACCACCCTGATCTCCGGCTTTCCGGGAGAGACCCAGGAAGACCACGAGGAGCTGATGGAATTTGTGGATGAGATGGAATTTGACCGTCTGGGCGTATTTGCCTACTCGGCCGAGGAGGATACCCCCGCCGCAACGTTCCCGGATCAGGTTCCCGAAGAGATAAAGGCCAGCCGGCGCGACGAGATTATGGAGCTTCAGCAGGAGATCGCGTTTGAGAAGGCCGAGAATATGGTCGGAAAAACTCTGGAGGTTATGATTGAAGGCAAGGTGGCGGATGAAAACGCCTTTGTAGGAAGGACCTACATGGATGCACCAAATGTGGACGGACTTATTTTTGTAAGCGCGGATGTTCCCCTTATGTCCGGCGATTTCTGCCGGGTAAAAGTAACCGGAGCCCTTGATTATGATTTGATAGGAGAGATGATCGATGAATTTACCGAATAAGCTGACGGTTTTGCGCGTCATAATGATTCCTTTTTTTGTTTTCTTTCTGTTGTATCAGGGAGGTGAGAACACCACCTTCCGTATGATTTCCCTGGTTCTGTTTATTGTGGCGAGCCTGACGGATCTGCTGGACGGCAAGATCGCGAGGAAATATAATCTGGTAACGAATTTTGGCAAGTTTATGGATCCGCTGGCGGATAAACTTCTTGTCTGCTCTGCGCTGATCTGCCTGATCGAGCTTGGACAGCTCCCCGCATGGATGGTTATCATCATCATCAGCCGTGAATTTATTATCAGCGGATTCAGGCTGGTAGCTTCCGACAACGGCGTTGTGATTGCCGCGAGCTACTGGGGCAAATTCAAGACAACATTCCAGATGGTGGCGGTAGTCCTTCTGATCCTGAACATACCGGCTCTTTCACTCATCACAAATCTCTGCGTCTGGGTGGCACTTGCCCTGACCGTAATTTCACTTATTGACTATATCGCAAAGAACTTCAGGATTCTTACAGAAGGGAGCATCTAAAGATGGTTGTTGAACTGATTTCCGTGGGAACGGAACTGCTGCTTGGAAATATTGTAAATACGAATGCGCGTTATCTCTCTGAAAAATGCGCCATGCTCGGCCTGTCCGTCTATTATCAGACAACGGTCGGCGACAATCGGGAGCGTATGACTGAGGTGATAAAGACCGCGCTGAACAGGGCGGATGTAATTATTTTAAACGGAGGCCTCGGGCCGACGGAGGATGATATTACAAAGGAAGTCTGTGCGGAGGCGATGGGATTCCATCTCATTGAGGACAGTTCCGTCAGAGCCCATCTGGAAGAATGGTACAAGCTCAGGATGAAGAGCGAACTGCCCGACAGCAACTGGGGACAGGCGCTCGTTCCGGAAGGCGCTGTGATCTTTGAAAACCAGAATGGAACGGCTCCGGGACTTGCTATGGAAAAAAACGGAAAAATTGCAATTCTGCTTCCGGGACCTCCGGGGGAGATGTATCCGATGTTCGAAAAGCAGGTCAGCCCTTATATCCAGGGAAAACAGTCCGGCGTTATCCGTTCCCAGATGATCAAAATCTGCGGTTTCGGTGAAAGCAAGGTGGAGGAGATGCTCCTTGATCTGATTGACAGTCAGACGAACCCGACTATCGCAACCTACGCTAAGACAAAGGAAGTGCATATCCGCGTTACAGCCAGGGCCGAATCGGACGAAGAGGCCAAGAAGATACTGAAACCGGTTGTGAAAGAGATTAAAAAGAGATTTGGCATAGCCGTCTATACGACCGATGAGAAAGAGGCGCTGGAAGACGTTGTGGTACGCCTGCTCACTAAGTACGATCTGACCGTGACGACTGCGGAGTCCTGCACGGGCGGCCTTCTGGCCGGACGTCTGGTCAATGTTCCCGGCGCTTCGGAAGTGTTCCGCCAGGGCTTTATCACATACTCCAACAAGGCAAAGAGGAAAGTTCTCGATGTCAGCAAAACCACGCTCAGAAAATACGGAGCGGTCAGCGAACAGACGGCTAAGGAGATGGCGACCGGCGGCGTATTTGCAACCGATGCCGATATCTGCGTGGCGGTCACGGGCGTGGCCGGCCCTGACGGGGGAACAACGGAAAAGCCGGTGGGCCTTGTATATATTGCGTGCTATATGAAGGACAGTGTCCAGGTGGAGGAATTCCATTTTAACGGAAACAGGGAGAAGATCAGGGAACAGACGGTAGTCCAGGCCCTGGATCTGCTCAGACGCTCCGTCCTGAACCAGTATAAAAAGGACTGAAACATGAAGGAGAAAGGCTGAAGGAAAGAAGAATAGGGCAGTATTGATAAGAAAAAGCTGCTTTCAGCAGCGTATTATTATTCCTATACAAGATTTGTTCTTAATCTGTTCAGTTTGTTGGATGATATGGATAGGGCGGAGCCGGCCGGATTTCTGAATGACTTTGCAGAGATGCTCACCGAAAAGGCGGAGGCCTTCCTGGAGGGGGAAAAAGTATACCCCGGCCTGGTGGATGTGAGAGGACGCGTACTGGGCAATTTAGACCAGATAACTCTCTATCTGGACTGCTTTAGCATCCATGAATATGCTTTGGACAGAATGGACAGGAAGCTGTTTGGTACGGAGCCGGTGCGGATTTCTCCGGAGATCCTGGCCGATGAATTGATGGATTTTGTCATGGACGGCGAAAACCAGCTTGACATTAACCGCCGTATCCAGGCAATCATCGGTGAACTTCCCGTCCGCTTTACAAAGAGTAAATTTTACAGTGTAATAGAGGAGAGCTTACGGCCCTATAAGGGGAGAGACAAAGACGATCTTGACCGCATGATTGAGCGGATACGCAGCGCGGCTGGGTTGCCTTTGTTTGCAGGAGCGGGGGAAACTGCGCCGCTTTTTGCCGAATTCAGAAGTCTGGCCGCGGAGTTTGAAAACTGTGATTACCTGAGCCTCTCAAAAGAAGAGTATACGGATCTCAGGAACCGCTATAAGGAGAGCTATGAGAACCTTTCACGTCTTTTAGGACAGCTCGTCTGCCTGCCTCCGCTGATCAATGATTTGTGTGTGATGATGCGGGCCGCCTCTTTTGCGGATTCCTCTCCTTATCAGGCTGTTCTCCGGGAGACCCTGAGGACGGTTCTTCAAAAGAGCAGGGAAAAAGACGGATTTTTCATGGGCGGGGATGAACGCGTTACGGCAATGTTCAGCCCTCTGGAGGGAAAACAGGAGTATTATTGGGCGCAGTATGCAAAACAGATGGATCGGTACGAATCCGGTGACGAAGATATCTTTGTGGCCGGCCAGCTCCTTTCCGGAAATTTTGCTGCGCCGATTGAGATGAATGCAGAATGCGTGACGGTGACGGAGGAGATTTACAAAACTTCACTGGAACAGCTGTTTACAGAACTGGAGACCCGCCTGAAACGCACGGCGAAGTTTACTTCCAGAGCCGTTATGGCAAAGGTTCTTGCCGAGATACCGGTCTGGTTTAATTCGCTTGAGGAGATCCAGGCGTACATCAGGGACAGCCTGGCGCTGTGCCTGGATACAGCAGAGAAAGACGCCAGTATGGTGAATTTGAAGCAGATGATGGTGGAGGGGAATGCACTGGTATAAGCATTTATATGTAGGCCAAAAAGCCAAGAAAAAACGATTTTCGATTATTCAGAATATCCGCAAAGGCCGGTACCAGGCCGGAGTCCATGTGATCACCCCCTCGTCGGGGGAACGAAATATTATGGACATTTATCCCGCCGGTGTGCTCCTTTCGGAATATTACAGTAAGAAAGAGGATTTACTGATTCTCGGAATTGCTGCCGACTACTATGAGGCACTGGAAGTGGTGCGTGATATCGTAGATGAAATGTACCAGAAAACAGGCGGGTTTTCCATTCAGGAATTTCTTTCTATAAATGGGCAGAGGTGAATGGAATGCTCCATATTTTGTTGCTAATATTAAAAATAGCGGGATTCCTGCTGCTGGCCGTTCTGGGACTTCTCATACTGATTCTTCTGTCTGTCCTGCTTGTTCCGCTCAGATACAGGCTGCAGGGTTCCTATTACGGAAAACCGGAGGGAATGTTCCGTATGACGTGGTTTCTGCATCTTTTGTCGGTGCGCGTGAGCTATTACGGGGAACTGAAAATACTGGTCCGGATTCTGGGTTTTCCCGTTTTCCGTGAGAATGGAAAAGAAGCAGAGGAATCCGTGGAGGAAGAACTGATTCCCGATGCTGCGGAGTTTATCGACAGCGTGGCGCTTCCCGATGCAGAGGAAGGAAGAGGGGAGGAGGAAGATGCCCCCCGGGGCGGTTATGCCGGTGATTTCCGGGAGGAACCGCTTCTTTCCGCACAGGAACTGGGCGGAGAGGAAGAAAATGAAGATTCCGGCGAACCGTTTTTCCAATCTGAGGAAGAAATCCCCGTGCCCCCGCATAAAGATGACGGTAAGGGAAATATCATTTCCCGCATCGCGGCACAAATTAAGAATTTTTTCCGCAGAGTCCTGCTTTTCATCAGGAGTATCGTTGCAGCCCTGAAAAAAGCGGATGACTGGAAAGAAACCGTGACGGCTTTTTTTAACGATGAAGATAACAGAAAAACATACCGGCTGATAAAGAAACAGCTTAAAAAGGTATTACGCCACATTTTGCCGGTGAAACTTAAAGGGAATATTACCTTTGGATTTGATGAGCCGTATATAACCGGACAGGTGCTTACCTGGGCGGCTCTTCTCTACCCCCTGTACCGGGATAATCTCGTGATGGAGCCTGTTTTTGACAGACAGGTACTGGAGGGAAAAGTATCTTTAAAAGGGCGCATCCGGACGGGAACGCTCCTTATGGCAGGAATCAGAGTATTGCTAAATAAAAATTTCAGGAAACAGCTCAAGCGGTTCCTGAACCGAGGAGGAATGTAATATGGCAGATAATCAGTTTTCATCTACGGTAGATGCGCTGTTTAAAGGAATGGATAATTTTGTGACAACAAAGACCGTGGTGGGAGAGGCGGTGAAAATCGATGATACGATCATCCTGCCTCTGGTGGATGTTACCTGCGGAATGGCGGCAGGCGCTTTCAGCCAGCCATCCAAGAATAACGGCGCCGGCGGTATGAGCGCGAAGATGAGTCCAAGCGCTATCCTCGTGATACAGAACGGGGTTACGAAGCTTGTCAATATCAAGCATCAGGATGCCGTGACGAAAATCATCGATATGGTGCCCGATTTTGTAAACCGTTTCACAAGCGGCAAGGACAGCGTGATCTCCGACGACGTGATGGAGAAGGCGGAAGCAATGGCCGAAGACTTGTCCGAAAAATAATGGAAAGCGGCTAAGATGCATCAAACGGCCAGGCCGGGCATATACTACTCATAACCGGATTATTCAGGGAGGAGACTGCCGTGAGGCGTCTATGCGGGCTTGTTATATTTTCCATTGGCATTGGAATGATGCTGGTACTCATTTTTCCCAAGAACTTCCTGTGGGTCTGTGCCGCCATCTCATGCCTGATTATCGGATATAATA
>CATWBR010000234.1 GCA_958349075.1 uncultured Clostridium sp. | reverse complement strand
CTACACGGCCGGTCTGTGCCTGGACGCTGCAGGAAACCGTACCGTTCTGGGGAAACTGACCGTGGCGGGATTTTCCGTTATTACCCTGGGGATCCTCGGATATTTTAAATACTATAATTTCTTTGTAACAACGGTGGGACGCCTTGCCGGAACGGAACTTTTTTCTCTGAGGAATATCGTTCTCCCCCTCGGCATCTCTTTTTATACCTTTCAGGCCATCTCCTATGTGGTCGATGTCTACCGCGGCAAAAGCCCGGCTCAGAAGAACCTGTTCCACATGGCGCTTTACATTTTTCTGTTCCCGCAGATTCTGTCGGGCCCCATCGTTAAATACCACCAGATTGCCGGACAGCTTACAGACCGGACCGAGACACTTTCCATGCAGTTCTACGGGATCAAACGTTTTGTATACGGCCTTGCAAAGAAGGTTTTGCTGGCTAATACATTCGGCCAGTCCGTCGACTATATCATGGGCGTTCCGTCGGAGCAGATCGGAACCGTCACCGCCTGGCTGGCTGTGATTTTATACACACTTCAAATATATTATGATTTTTCCGGCTATTCGGACATGGCAATCGGGCTGGGACGCATTTTCGGGTTTTACTATGAGGAAAACTTTAATTACCCCTATCTCTCCTCCTCTATCACCGAGTTCTGGAGACGGTGGCATATCTCCCTTTCAACCTGGTTCAGGGACTATCTGTATATTCCCCTGGGAGGCAACCGGAAAGGACTTTCGAGAACCTGCGTAAACCTCTTTATTGTATTCCTCGCAACCGGCCTCTGGCACGGCGCCAGCATGACGTTTATTCTCTGGGGAATCTATCACGGTATTTTTATCCTGTTGGAACGGCTCTGGCTGAAAAAACTGCTGGATAAAAACCCTTTTAAATTTCTGGGCCATCTGTATGCGATGACCGTAGTCATTTTCGGCTGGCTCCTGTTCCGCGCTCCCAGTATGACCTTTGCCGTACACCTGGCAAAAGCCATGATCCGCCCCACCCGCGGACTCTGGAATGCGGGGCTCTTTGCCAACAACAAGATTCTGTTTCTCGCCGCCCTGGGAATTCTCCTGTGCGGTCCGGTACAGGCTCTTTTCCCCCGACTTAGGGCTCATATTTTTGATGAGGAATCCGTATCGTATGGAGATATCGCCGTGATGATTGTGCTCTTATTCCTGTCCACTCTGGTGGTTGTAAGCAGCACCTACACCGCATTTATTTATTTCCAGTTCTGATAAGTTCTGATATAAGGAGTTTTGTTTATGAACAAAAAGATCATTATGATTGCCGGGTTCTGGCTGTGCCTTCTGGCGCCCAACCTGCTGTACCCGCTTATGAAAAATGAATCGGATACCGGAAGTGACGAGAACCGTACGCTTGCAGAGTTTCCGGTATTGTCCGCGGAGAATCTGGAACATTTTCCTTCCGAAATGGATAGTTTTATCAATGACCATGCCGCCTTCCGAAACCGTTTTCTGTCCCTCAATTCCAGGCTTAACCTGGATTTGTTCGATTATCCCGATTCCACACAGGTATTGAAGGGGAAAGACGGCTGGTATTTCTATACGGCAGGGTCATCAATAGCAGACTGTCTCGGCATCAACCGGTATCCGCAGCCCGTCCTGGAAGCAATCACCGCGCACATCCGGACGGCGGCCGACTATTTTGAATCACAGGGAATCGAATTTCTGCTCGTACTCCCGCCCAGCAAGGAGTCTGTATACAGGGAATATCTTCCCGATAGCTGCCGGCAGCTCAGTTCTCCCACGCGTTCCGAGGAGTTGATTTCCTATATTAAGGGACACAGCAATGTGACGGTAATCGATCCTGCTCCCTATTTCAAGGAAAACAGGGATTATAAGTGGTACTTTAAGACCGACACCCACTGGAACGATGCCGCCGGTTTTGTGACCAACCAGATGCTGATTGAGGCCCTGGGAGGAACTCCGGTGTCCATAGACGATGTGACCGTATCCTATCTCCCTTCCGGCGTCGGGGATCTGGGGAAACTGTTCCACATGCCCGCATCACGGACCGATGATACCCTCGCCGCCATAAGCGGTTACTATGACGAACTGGAACCGGCCAGGGAGGACGTAAACGGGGACGGCAACATCACCCACCTTGTCACGCCGGGAGCGCCCGATCCGCGCCGGGTCGCAGTGTACCGCGACTCCTTCGGATATTCTCTTTCACAGACGCTTTATAAATATTTCCAGTATACGGATTTCTACCATTGGCAGGCGTTCGACGCCTCCATGCTGGAGGAATATAAACCGGATGTGGTGGTTTACGAGGTGGTGGAACGGGAACAGGGGAGAATTCCTGAAGATATGATGAAGCTGGCCCCCGGAGCGTTTTAATAGAAATAGATAAAAAGCCGGCATTCAACCCGATATTTACGGGCATCGCCGGCTTTTTACACTTACCTTTTACTCTTTCTCTTCCAAATCCATAATATACACATCGTCCGGCGTGATTCTCCGCTTGGGCGTGAAGATAATCCAGTCCGTCAAATCATCCAGTGTGTAAGTCCCGATATCGTTCTGATGCATTCCGCCGACATAATACGGCTCCTGTGTCAGTTTGCCCGTAAGTTTTCCGTCTTTTGCTTCCAGCAGTTCAAACCAGATATGTTCCTTTGTATTGTTCTCTTCCTGATACTCCTCATCAATCGTGAGGCCAATCTTTATCAGGATGTGGTTTTCCTGGTCCGAAAGGGCGCGGAGCATATAGGAGGCGCGCTCGGCCGCCAGCGCTTTCATCCGCTCCGTCTCCGATGTGGAAATCCAGTAGATCGGATTTTTCTCAAGAATCTCGTCGTATATGGAAATCGGTGAGTATTTTCCTTCTTCATAATCTGCTTTCGACTCATATGTAAAAATGGCGCTGGTGTTCTCATTATGTCCTTCGGCCCGGTCGTCTCTGCCTCCCAGCATATCATCGTCATACAGCGCTACCGCCTCATCCCAGGGAACCAGCGTCGTCATAAGCGCCGCCCGATCGGTCAGTCTGGCGAGGTACAGCGGTTCCTTCGGCTCCAGCGGCTCCTGAAGCTCCAGAAGGCGGTTCGCCATTGTCTCCAGAACATTGTAGTGACTGTTGTAGGTTTCTTTCGTGGAGTTCAGTACTTCCAGTTCCGAGATCCCGCAGCGGTTCAGCCCATGGGTATGGAGCCAGACAATCGGATCGTCTCCGGACACGGCCTGGGCCGTATAGATATAGCGCGGCGCCGGAGGCACGGAAGATACGGCAGCGAGTGCCACCCAATGGCCGGAAAGAATCTTCTCCGAGCTGTCATCCAGAACCGCGACGGCATCGGGAAGAATGGCATGGATTATCTTCAACTGGAGATGGTAAGACGCCAGGGCATCCTCCCCGAACATCATCTCCACCGCCAGGCCGCCCTCGGCGTTCTCCATCGCCTCTATATCCACATCGGGGAAAAGGTGCTGGCAGCGGTAGAATTCCGGCAGTTCAAAATCCGTCGGATAAACCGTGGCTCTGTATCGATGGCCCCCATATTCGACCGTCAGTCCGATACTGCCCTCGTCCTCCATATCCGCCGTGATCACCCGGAAGTCGGGTGCATTCTTAAGTCTTCCAAGCACCTCCATCCTTCCCTCTGGCTCCTGCTGCCCCGGTATTGCCAGCATGTACGATTTTTCTTTCATGTTGTGCCCTCCTGTTCCTCTCATTTGCAATTATCTGGTGTGACTCACTGCTATCCTTCGCTTTCCCGGACCTCGGCGCCCTTCCTGCCGACCAGCCGTATCCGGCTCCAGTGTCCGGTCAGATACCAGGAAAAAGAAATTATATAGTTAACCGCCCAGCCAATCGGCACGGCATACCATACGAATGCGACTCCATATCTCGGAGCAAAATAATTGGCCACAAACACCCTGATGCTTAAGTTGGCCAGATTGGCGATTGTAAAAGCCACCACATCGCCCGAGCCGCGTAAAAGCCCGTCGGTCGTCATCTTAAGCCCTATAAATATAAAGAAAAACGAGATAAAATCCGAATAGGACATTCCTGTCTCAAATGCCGCGCTGCTGGCATCCGCATCCAGGAAGGCAGACACAAAGGAGTGTCCGAAAAGCTGGATGGATACGCACAGTATCACTGCAAAACATCCCAGTATAATGTAACAGAAGCGATAGCCTTCTTTGACCCGTTTTACATTGCCGGCCCCCATATTCTGGGCCGTAAACGTCGACATGGCATTGCCGACCGCGGTCATCGGCACAATTGCCAGGGATTCTATCCTGGTGCCCGCCGAATAACCGGCCATAACTGCCGAACCAAATGTATTGACCACCGACTGAACCAGCAGTATCCCCATATTAACAATCGACTGCTGCAATATCGACGGTATTGCGACCCTGGTCATGGAATGCAGCATTTTCCCATCATAATAATGGAATTCCTGCCGTTCATGAGGATATTTTTTTATTTTACGCAGCAGAAGGCCAAAGGAAATTACGGCCGATATGCCCTGTGCGATCAGAGTTGCATAAGCCACGCCCTTAACTCCCAGTCCGAACCTGATTACAAATATCAGATCCAGAACAATGTTCAGAAGCGATGAGAAAATCAGCAGATACAGCGGGGTACGCGAATCGCCGAGAGAATTGAATACGGAGGCCTGCACATTATACATAAAGAGAAACGGCAGACCAATAAAATAAATTCTCAGATAGTCGGCTGCATCGTCGAATACATTAGAGGGCACCTTCAGAAGATGCAGAATCCAGTCGTTTCCAATCAGCCCTATTGTACCCAAAAGCAGGCTGATAACGAGAAAATTAATAAGCGTGGTGGACACCGCCGTTTTCATCTTCCCGCTTTTCCCGGCCCCCAGAAACTGGGATATAATTACCGCGCTGCCCACGCCGCCGCCTATGGCCACTGCAATGAAAACGTTGGTGATTGCATAGGATGCGCCGACCGATGCCAAAGCTTCTTCGCTGACGAATTTCCCCACCACAATCGAATCCACAATATTATAAAACTGCTGGAAAAGATTGCCCAGTATCATCGGAAGGGCAAAAAACAACAGGCTCCTTCCCGGATGTCCTGTCATCATATCATTCTTTTTCTTTATTCCTGTTTTATCTTCTGCTGCCATGGCGCTATCTCCCGTATCGCTGTTTATTTGCCACCGTCCGCGGCAAAGCCGCTCTCCGGCTGCTGTGCGGACAATACCTTTTTCCTATTATACCCCGAAAAGACCTGATAAATCATAGTGTAACACGGGTAAAATAAAATTACAACCGATTCCAATTTTCCGATATTTTATATGATTCAGTCATGTTACTGTTCACAAGTAGTATTCCGCAAAGCGTGTTGAAGAAAAACGCAGCAGTACCTCGTTATAATAACTAAGCAATACTTATCCGTCCTCCGCATTACCCTCACCAGAAAGGAGAATTCATTATGAAACACATCGCTATGTCCCTTTCCTGCTTCCTCCTGTTTATCTGTCTCACCTCCTGCAGCGGCCTTACGCTCAGCACCGGAAGCTATTACAACGATTTTACGGCAAAGGGCGAGGATGCCAAATATACTTTCACAGGTAAGGCGAAAGTAGACGGCGCCTCCAATATTCTGTACATTACTCCTTTGGAAAATACAGAGATAACATTGAAGGGCAAATTGAGTTCCCTGTCCGGAGCCGTCCGGATTGTATATGTGAACCCTGAAAATGAGGATGTCGTAATACTGGATACCAGCCGTTCCCACCAGCGGAAAGTAAAGATCGATACCATGATCAACCTGGAAAAAGGAGCGGGGCGCCTTGAATTCAGGGGTGACAACATTACGTTCAAGTTCGATATGGCTCTTACGGACATCGATATGACACAGTTTGAGCATTTCAGCATAAACGAAGCTCCCGATAGTGAAAGCACGTCTGACGCATCCAAAGAGTTCTGACGCAAAAGGCGCCATATTCCCTGACCGGGAACATGACGCCTTTTAAATTATAGTTTGATATGATACCCAGGTTTATATTAGAAGAATTTCACCAGGATACTTGCGACAAATACGGATGCAAATGTTACCGTTGTAAATCCGCCGACTATCATCTTCGGCTCGATTCTGGAAGTCAGATATGCCTTTTCTTTCTCATCTTCGGTTACTGCTTTTACGCTTTCCTGAGAAAGAATATAGGTTCCCGGGTAGCCGTAAAGAGCCGTAAGGGCAACCGAAATCGCCATCTCTTTTCTGAATCCAAGCAATTTTCCTGCAAGCATTGCTCCAATTCCCAGTCCGATCGTACCGATCACGATAACTCCGATTGTCGGAACAAGTGAGGAAAGTACAACATCAGGGGTTGTTCCGCCGATACCGGCAACTACAACATAACCAATAATTACTACCATTGAGAAACCGAACACCTGTGATTTAATAAGGGGCGAGCGATCCAGAAAACCGATTTCTGAAAGGATAACGCCGGTAATCAGAAGGATAACATAACGTGAAAGGAACTCTCTGGTAACGATGGTGATAAGAATGCCGATTACGCCTGCAACAGCCACCTTGAAGAGGACTGTATTGGTTGTAGCGTATTTTTCCGGAAGCTGCGGTAAAATCGGCTTTTTGTCTGTTTTTATTGCTTCTTTCTCACCTTCTAAAACACCCTCCCTATAACCTTTCAGCAGATGATTTGCCTCTTTTTTCAGGAAGAAGGAAGTGAGCGGATAGCCCACAAAACTCTGTAATACAAATACCGCCAGAGCCATTGTTGCCAAATCCGTGCGGCCCATCGCCGTGGCTTTTTCGCTTACGATCATGTAAGCCACGATTCCGCCGCTCAGCGGAGGCGTTCCGGCCAGGACTACCAGCTTTCCTAACAGCAGCGCTCCAAGCGTTACGTTGAGAACGCACATTCCAACCAGGCCGGCCAGACAGATTACGATTGTTTTCCACTGGACCGCCATCTCTCTCATGCTCATGAGCGCTCCCATGTGGGGCAATTGCAAATAGTAGATTACATAAACGAGTGTTGTGCTTATACCTGCCAGCTCCAGCACGTTCGGAGGAAGCAGGCCGCTCCAGAATAATACAATACAGATTACTGAAATTGAAAACATCGACGGTATCATGGCTTTTGTAG
>CATWBR010000233.1 GCA_958349075.1 uncultured Clostridium sp. | reverse complement strand
CAATATCTGGTTTTTAAATTTTAAAGATACCAGATATTGTGTCCATTTTTGTCAAAACACGTGAAATTAACGTCAATTACCGGTAACAGTCCGGCAATGAC
Source organism: uncultured Clostridium sp. (assembly GCA_958349075.1). Classification (GTDB taxonomy): domain Bacteria; phylum Bacillota; class Clostridia; order Lachnospirales; family Lachnospiraceae; genus Otoolea. The sequence goes on along the minus strand of CATWBR010000233.1, from coordinate 7,072 downwards.
GGTTTCCGCCGGGCATTTTCGCATGTTTTGTTAAAATCACCGATTGTGCGGCGCGAAATGATATTTTTACCGTTTCTGTGCATCACTTTCATTATCAGCCGTCTGTCATCAGTCCGGAATACAGTTCGGTCGGCACGTATGCCGTCACCATAATCCCATCATCCCGGTACTCTTCCGTGAGAAGCTGGCCGTACCTGCGGATGGTCTGAATCTTTCCCGCGTCCTTATACGGATACAGTTTTTCCAGGAAAATTTTCCGGCTCCGCAAAATGGTTTCCAGAATCTCCGTCAGCTCGTTAAGACCTCCGCCGGTTTTGGCGGAAACCCTCACCTGATAGTCTGACTGCAGATCCTTAAGGATCACTTCATGCTCCAGCCGGTCGATTTTGTTAAATACCGTGACTACGGTCTTATCCGTAATCTCCAATTTCCTCAGCGTCTCATAGACGATATGGATCTGTGCGTCCATCTGGGGGTTGGAACAGTCTACCACATGGAGGATGATATCGCTGTATCTGGCCTCCTCCAGAGTGCTCCGAAACGCCTCAATCAGATGGTGGGGAAGTTTTCTGATAAATCCAACCGTATCGGTCAGGAGAATCTGCTGCCCGCTCGGCAGTTCCATTCCCCTTGTGGTGGGATCGAGGGTGGCGAACAGCTTATCCTCCGCCAGGATTCCGGCTCCCGTCAGTTTATTTAACAGCGTGGACTTACCGGCATTGGTATATCCCACAATCGCCGCCGACAGCGTGTAGTTCCGGTCACGCTGTTTCCTGGAAACTTCCCGGTGGCGCTTGACTTCCTCAAGCTCCGCTTTCAACTGTCCAATCCGATCGTGGATTAAACGGCGGTCCACCTCCAGTTTTTTCTCACCCGGACCCCTTGTGCCGATTCCGCCCCCCAGACGTGAAAGGGAGTTTCGCAGGCCCACGAGACGCGCCGCCCTGTACTTGAGCTGTGCCAGCTCCACCTGTATCTTTCCCTCGCTCGTCACGGCATGGGCCGCAAAAATATCCAGGATAACCATAGTCCTGTCCATTACCTTTGTATCCAGGGCGTTCTCCAGGTTGCGAAGCTGTGCCGGTGAAAGCTCATCGTCACAGATTACACCGGTGGCATTGAGCTCCCATACGCGTTCCCGCACCTCCTCAATCTTGCCCTTGCCGAGGTAAGTGCCCGGATGGACTCTCTCCCTGTTCTGGACGATCTTGTCCACCGTTACCGCTCCGGCCGTATCGGCCAGTTCTTCCAGTTCGTCCAGGGACTCTTTTGTATCGTCTCCATCGGAGGTGCTGACCGCAATCAGGATCACACGCTCCTCAAACTCTTTTAAATCAATCAGTTCTGCCATATTCCTCCCGCCTTCTAACGGCTCTCCAGAAATGCAATCTCTTTCTCCAGCTCGGGCGTGGAACCGTACTCCGCCACATAGCTTCTGAAGGTCTCAAGCGCCTTTGTAAAATCGCCTCTTGTCTCGTAAACAGCGCCCACATTGTACATCATCTGACGGCTTTCTTCGGAATCGCCCATCGCAATCCCCTGCTCAAAATAGGAAATCGCCTCGTCAAAGCGCTCGGCCGCCATCATGCAGAGACCCATCTGGTTATAAATCCCGGGACCCGAAATTCCGCTGCTTATAGCTGCTTCACAAAACTCCACCGCTTTGTCATAATTACCTGCCGTCCTGAAGGCATCCGCGATCGAGGACACTGCAATCCCGGCTCCGGCCGCCGTCTTTTCCTCACTCTTCACCGCCTCTTTTGCCTTCGCGTACGTCTCGGCCGCCGTATCCGGATCCCCGGACATGGCCTCGGACGCCGCCTTATAATACAGGTACTCCGGCTCCTTCTCATCCACATCCGCCAGTATTCCGTACGTATGCGCGGCTGCCGTATAGTCTTCCAGCATGAATTCCGCTTCGCCCCTGTATTTCAGTATATCCAGTTCGAAGGCATTTACAACTCCGTCCGCTTCTTTAAGAGCCAGATCAAAGGATTCCACCGCCGACGCGTAGTCGCCGTTTTTCACCTGTTCAATTCCTTTCAGCCTGGCCTCTTTTGCCGCTTTCGGCTCCCCGCATCCGCCCAGCATGAGCGCCGACGCGGTAAGCGCCGCAAGGACAATTGCCGTTCCTTTTCTCATTAGTCTATACCCCGTATTCTCCGAATGATTTCAGAGTCCTTTTCCGATCAGTTCTTTCCGGTGCTTCCGTGGCCGCCCCTGTCCTCATGGCCAAGCGCCGAAGCCTCCTCGAATTCTATCGCCGGCTGATGCTCCATGATACGGAACTGGCAGATTCTGTCGCCGGTGCTAATCTTCGTATCCCTGAGGGCATAAGCCGGAAAAAACCACTGGTCATTGTCACCGCAGTAAGTTTCGTCAATCACACCCATATGGTTTGTCTGGATGATTCCAAAATTTTTGAACGTACTGCTTCTCGGAACCACATGCGCCTCATATCCGTTTGGAAGCTCCATCGCCACACCGAGGGGAATCAGGGCAAATTCACCCTGTCTCAGTTCCACATCCGCTGCGGCCCTCAGATCAATCCAGTCGGATTTTCCTGCAATATAATCGAGCTTTTCTATTTTGTCGTTAAAATATTTGATTTTGATTCTCATTTGTCCGTCTCCTCTGTCTGTGTAAAGTAAGGGCTGCCCGCCGTCATACGCCATGGCCGCCGCGCCTCCTGCTTTGCAGTGCAGTAAGATTATAACATTCTTTTGACCTCCGGTAAAGCAACTTATTGCTGTTCACCCTGCTTCCGGCTGCGCGCTTCGCGGTGTACGAAAACCGGCTGCTTCCCTTAAACGCGGGGAACCGCCCCATCCAGGCCTTGGTCTGGATGGGGCGGTTCGAAACGTAAACAAATAATATAAGGATGTTTTACCCGAATCTTAGAGGACATTCATAAAGGTCGTCAGTACCATTGAGTTAAAGAAGTCGACAAACAGGCTTCCTACCAGCGGCACGATGAAGAATGCCCTCGGCGCCGGTCCGTATTTCTCCTGCAAAGCTCTCATGTTGGCCATTGCGTTCGGTGTGGCTCCCATACCGAATCCGCAGAACGCCGTCGTCATGGCTGCCGCCTCATAGTCGCGGCCCATGATGTTGAATACTGCGTAGTTGGCATAAAGGAACATAACCACGGTCTGTACAAGCAGGATGACAATCATCGGAAGAGCCAGTGCGGCAAGCTGCCACAGCTTCAGGTTCATCATCGCCATCGCCAGATAAAGGTTCAGCGAAAGTCCGCCCAGTGCGTCGATTTCTTCCATCGGCAGTTCCGTGTTTTTTACGTCCCAGATGTTACGGATTGCTGCGGCACAGAGCATTGCGCCGATATATGCAGGCATTGTGAGGCCGATATTTTTAAAGAAAGCGAAAATTAAAGTTCCGATACCGATGGCAACTGCGAGAAATGCCGCTGCATTGGTAAATTTCTGTCCGTCGATCGGGGAACCGATCTCGTCAACTGCGTTTCCTTCTGCCTTAGCAGTCGATTTAAGTCCCATTTTTTCAACACGTGCTCTTGCAATCGGCCCGCCCATCATACTTCCGGATACAAGGCCATATGTAGCCGCCGCCAGGGCAACGGTAAGCGCTCCCGATACTCCGTATGCTTCTTCCAGAAGAGGTCCGAAGGAACCCGATGTTCCGTGGCCGCCTACCAGAGGCATGGAACCCATACAAAGACCTAAAAGCGGATTCAGTCCAAATGCCGCCGCCAGTCCGCTTCCCACTGCGTCCTGGATAATACACATACCTACCGACAATGCAAGGAATATAAATACCTGCAGGCCGCCTTTTTTGAGAAGCCTGAAACAGGCTGTAAAACCTACGCTGCAGAAGAATACGGTCATAAGAATCGTCTGAACCGTAGTGTCAAATGAGAATTCCAGGACTCCCGCTCCGTAAAGCGCCAGATGTGCTAATGCGAATATAATACCTCCTGCCACGGGTGCCGGAATACAGTACTTGCTGAGAAACCCCAGCTTCTTTACCATAAACCTTCCCAAACAATAGACGAGTGCCCCCAGCGCACAGGCCTGATACATATCAAGCTCAATTACCATCATACTAACTCCTCCTTCTCACTTTTGTTTTGTGTAATCATTTTTCACCTGTCACTACAGAAAGTAACAGGAAATTACATCAGTCATCTGTTAAGGAATCGATAAGGGAACGGCTTGGAAACCAAATATTTGTTTAGCAATATCTTAACTTCTCTTTACAAAGCCCTGTTTTATAAGGAAAAAGCGTCCGGCAGATCCTGTTTTGAAACTCCTGTCATTCAGCGTGAAGAACCAGCCTGTCCCCGTTCAGGCTCTTTTTCACATCGATCACCCGCTGGTTGGAACTGCCCCTCCACTTCAGCGTACTGTCCTTAAGCTCCTCCACAAACCGGCCGTCCACCAGGGTATCCACCAGGCTGATAAACGGAAGCTCTTTTATCTCCTCCCAGGTAAATCCCGTATACAGCCACACGGTTTTATCAGGAAACTCCGCCCTGACCCTTCTGATAAGCGCTTCGGTGTCCTTCCTGTTTTGAAGGTAAAGCGGATCGCCTCCGCTGAAAGTGATTCCGGAAATATATTTTTTGCCCAGTTCCCCCGCTATCTCCTGCCATGCCGCCTCATCAAAGGGAATTCCGCCCTCCGCGTCCCAGGTTACAGGGTTATGGCAGCCCTTGCAGCTATGGCTGCAGCCTGCCGTCCAGAGAACGACCCTTAAGCCGTCCCCGTTGAGCATATCTTCTTTTGTAATATTGTGAAAACGCATTTTTAGCTCCGTTCTGTATTTCAGTTCTATTTTTCAGTTCTGTTCTTTCAGTTTATGTTTCACGGCCCTACATGGACTTTCTCTCGGCAATCTCCGCCATCTTTGCCTCGTTTAACCGTGTATCGCCCTTGACCCGGGAATAGCTTAAGTATCCGTTCATCCTGTCTATCTTCGTCAGGTTGCTGCTGCCGCAGGCCGGGCAGACATCCATATCGAGTTCCTGATGGCCGCAGTCGTCGCAGTAGGAAAGGGACAGGTTTACCCCCTCGTACAGCCCCATCTCCATGGCACGCCGTACCAGGGTTCTGACGGCATCCAGGTTATAGTCGATAGGATATTTCACATACTGGATCTTGCCGCCGTTTGACAGTTCCCAGAACCTGTATTCCAGATCCTGCTTCTGAATCGGGGAAATTTCCTCCGTCACATGGCAGTGGAAGCCGTTGCTGACATATTCACGGTCGGATACATTCTCTATAATTCCGTATTTCTTGCGGAACTGCTTCACCTGGAGTCCGCAGAGGTTCTCCGCCGGCGTCGCATAGATGGCGTAAAGATTTCCGTCCTCTTTTTTGAATTCTTCCACCTTCGCGTTGATATGCTCAAGGACTTCAAGGGCAAAACGGCCGTCCTCCACCAGGGACTTTCCGTTGTAGAGCTGCTGAAGCTCGTTGAATGCAGTAATCCCAAAGGACGCCGTCGCCGTCTTCAGCAGCGGTTTAATCTTATCGTGAAGCCCCAGGTGTCCGCCGTAAAATCCTCCCTCGCAGTAAGCCAGGGGATTGGTGGATGCGCGCATTTCTCCCAGATATGCATAGGTACGGATATGGATCTTCCGGATCAGATCGAGATAATAGTTGAGCACTTCATAAAAGTCACGGCTCTCCTGCCTTGCCCTGGCGAGAATCATAGGAAGATGGAGGCTGACCACGCCGATATTGAAACGGCCCACAAAGACCGGTTCATCCTTTTCGTCGGCCGGACTCATGCCGCCCCTCTCATACCAGGGCGATAAGAACGCGCGGCAGCCCATCGGGGAAATAATTTTTCCATACTTTTTATACATTCCGGCAATATATCCCTCTCCTGACAGGGAAAGCCAGTCCGGGTACATCGTCCTGGCGGAACATCTGATTCCCGCCTCAAACACATCTTCCAGCTCGCATCCGGGTCCGTGGAGCTTTTCATCATAGAGAAAAACAATTTTCGGGAACAGGACCGGTTTCTTACAGCCCTCCTTGCCTTCTCCCCTTTTCCGCACTTCCAGCATTGTGATGGTGGCCAGCTTTGCAAAACGGCTTTTTCCCGTGCCTGCCGTCATCGTAATAAACGGATAGTCCCCGCGGCTGGAGGAGACGGAATTGAACTTGTATTCCCAGCCCTGGAATCCCTGTTCCATATCACGCTTGATATCGGAAACGGCCACTTCCTCCGCCCTCTCCTTATCAAGTCCCAGAAGCATATATTTCTCCCTGTATTTTTCATAAGATTTTTCCGCATACGGAGCCAGAATCTCCTCCACGCCCGGAACGGTAAAACCTCCGTACTGCTGGCTGGCCGCGCTGAGCACGATGTCGCCGATGACGTCAAAGGCCACATCCAGGGTCTTCGGCTCATTGTACCAGAGGTTTCCCATCTCAAACCCTCCCGACAGAACACTCTTTACATCGAACAGACAGCAGTTCATCGTATCGCGGCGGGCCGACATATCGTGGATATAGAGATATCCGTCACGGCAGGCCTGAAGTTCCTCCACCGTCATAAAAAATTTCTGGTAAAGCGATTTATTCAGCTCGTTAAAAATCAGGCTCCGCTTGGTGGAGACCAGGGCACTGTCGGTGTTGCTGTTTTCCTTATCACCGATATACATGATGGACTGGCTTTTCTTGTATACATCATCCAGCATCTGCACGAAATCCTGTTTGTAATTCCGGTAATCGCGGTAGCTCTTGGCCACCGCCGGGTTTACCCGCTCAAGCGCTCCCTCCACCAGATTGTGCATCTGGGAAATCGGAATCCGGTTCTCATTCAGTTCCTCCACCTTATCCTGCACAAAACGGCAGATGAACGTGATTTCCTCCTGTGTAAAGTGAACCATGGCGCGTTCTGCCGATTTATTGACGGCCACCACAACCTTCTGGACATTAAAATCCTCCCTTGTCCCATCCTTTTTAATAACTTTTATCTCCGAATTTTTCATTTTGTCCTCCTGTTTTTCCAATTTTCTCGCCTTATCCTTTTCGTCCGGACCTTTTTTTCTGCGGAGCTTTCCGATTTATCTACATATCGT
>CATWBR010000232.1 GCA_958349075.1 uncultured Clostridium sp. | reverse complement strand
TTCAGCCGGGGAAATGTCTGTTTTATCTGATCGTTAAAATATACTATCTGATATTGGTCATCAATGATATAAATCCCCGCATCTTCTTTATTCGAAATTCTCCCCATGTTTATCCCGTCCTGTATTCATGTCATTCTGCTTTTATGGTACTGATTTAAACATAATTATACTCGCTTTTTACCCATTCCGTCAATATTTACAGCTTTTTCATATATTTTTCCGCCAAGTTCCCCAAAATATCGCTGTTGTTTTTTATTTTGCATACACAATTATCACAAAAGTTCTCTATCGGTCAAATGATAACCTGCCCGCTCCGCGCACAGATTACCGCCTTCAGCAAAGCGCCCGGCCAGAGCTGATATTCAGCAGTGGCCGGGCGCTTTCCGGTTCTGTTAACTTCTGAGTTCGATTCCAAGTCCCTGAAGACCATTCAGAATCTTATTCATTACTGTATTGACTTCTTTATCTTCCAGCGTGTGATCCTGGGCCCTGAAGGTAATGGAATAGGCTATGGATTTGAATCCTGCCGTAATCTGGCTTCCTTCATAGATATCGAAAAGATTGTAGCTTTCCAGAATCTTTCCGCCCCTCTGCTCGATGATTTCTTCTACCTGGCCTGCCAGAATCTCTTTCTTCATGACCATGCTGATATCTCTTGTCACCGCCGGGTATTTGGCAATCCCGGTGTACTTGTGATCAAAGGATGCATAAGGAAGAACGGACGGCATATCAACGACGGCCACATACGTCTTCTCACCCAGTTTATAATTGTCGGCCGCCTCGGGATGAATCTCACCCAGATAGCCGACTGCGGTTCCGTCGTAGATGATTTCCGCCTGGCGTCCCGGATGAAGGAAGGATTTACCTGCCTCAGGATTGTAGTGCGGTTTTTTCTTCATCTCGATCTTGTCGAAGAATTCCTCAACCACGCCCTTCATCGTATAAAAATCCCCGTTGCCGTACATTCCCAGGATGAACTGCTGGCGTTCATCCGGAAGCTCTGTCAGAGGAAGCGCTTTCGGCATATAGACTGTGGCCAGCTCATATAAGCGGACGTCTTTATTTCTTCTGTTATAGTTGGTGGACAGGGAGGAAAGCATTCCATTTAACGGAAGCGTTCTCATAATGCTGAAGTCCTCACCCAGCGGATTGGAAATCGTGATAGCCTGCCTGTATTCACTGTCTGCCGGAAGCAGAAGTTTGTCAAACACCTTCGGGCTTTCGAATGAATAGGTCATGCTTTGGCTGAAACCGGAGAACTCCGCGATCTCCCTGGCCACTTCCTCCACTCTCAGCTTGAAGGAAAGCTTTCCCGTCGTCGCTTCTCCGGTCGGGAGCGAGGTCGGAACCACATCATAACCGTAGAAACGGGCAACCTCCTCGGCCAGATCCGCCATGCGGTGGACATCCTGCCTCCAACTTGGCACTATCACTTCCTGAGTCTCCTTATCATATTCCAAATCTACGCGTTTGAAATACTCAATCATGGTCTCCGCGCTGATGCCGGTTCCCAGGAGCCTGTTAATCTTACCGGGATCGAATTCTACTCTGTTTCCTTCTTTTTTCACCGGGTATACGTCAATCGTTCCGCCCACTACTTCTCCTGCTCCCAGTTCTTCGATTAACTGGCACGCACGGTCGATTGCGGTCTTTGCCGTGTTGGGATCGAGCCCCTTTTCAAATTTGCCGGATGCATCGGTCCTGAGGCCGATTCTCTTGGAAGAAAGACGGATATTGGTTCCGTCAAAGCAGGCAGCCTCGAACACCATGGTTTTTACATCGTCTGTGATTTTTGAGTTCTCGCCTCCCATGATACCTGCGATGCCCACTGCCTTCTCGGCGTCGTTGATCATGAGGACACGGCTGTCCAGCTTCCTGTCCTGGCCGTCCAGAGTCTGGAATACATCGCCGTCCTTTGCACATTTCACGATTATCTTATGACCGCCAATCTGGTCATAGTCAAACGCATGCATCGGCTGCCCATACTCTTCCATCACGTAGTTTGTGATATCGACAATGTTGTTAATCGGGCGGATGCCGCTTGCGGCAAGACGGCGCTGCATCCATACGGGTGACGGGGCAATCTTGATATTTTTTACCATTCTCGCACAGTATCGCGGGCACAGTTCCCCATCCTCCACGGATACCTCCAGGTAATCATGGATATCCTCACTGTTTCCTGATTCCCTGATAACCGGAGCTTTGAATTCTTTATTAAATGTAGCCGCCGCTTCCCTGGCAATGCCGATTACACTGTAGCAGTCCACACGGTTGGATGTGATCTCATACTCAAATACCACGTCGCGCAGTCCGAGGACTTCCACCGCGTCCGCACCCACTTCGGAGTCCTCCGGGAGGATATAGATTCCCGATTCGGGAGCATCCGGATACATTTCGCGGCTGGAGCCCAGTTCTTCGATGGAACACATCATACCCGAGGACTCAATTCCCCTCAGCTTGCCCTTCTTAATCTTGATTCCTTCTTCCGGAAGCGGACCGCCGTCGTGGCCTCCCGCAACACGGCCGCCGTCCAGTACAACCGGAACTTTGTCGCCTTCCTTTACGTTGGGAGCGCCTGTTACGATCTGGACGGATTCCGCTCCGACGTTAACCTGGCAGATAACCAGTTTATCCGCATCAGGATGGCGTTCAATCTTTGTAATCTGGCCAACTACAATTTTTTCCAGATTCTTGTCAAGACGCTCATAACCTTCCACTTTCGTTCCGCTCATGGTCATGGCGTCGGTATATTCCTGATCCGTCACTTCCAGATCCGGCACATATGCCTTAATCCAGGATAATGCTGTATTCATGTCTATCTCCTCTACTCTATCATCTATTCGCTTATTTCTTAAAACTGTTTCAGGAAACGGATATCATTCTCATATAAAAGCCTCATGTCGTCAATTTCGTATTTCAGCAGGGCGATACGCTCCAGACCCACGCCAAAGGCAAAGCCGGAGTACTCCTCCGAATCAATACCGCTCATCTCCAGCACATGAGGATGAACCATACCGCAGCCAAGAATCTCAATCCAACCGGAACCCTTACAGAAACGGCAGCCGGAACCGCCGCACTTGAAGCAGGTTACATCCACCTCGGCGCTCGGCTCCGTGAACGGGAAATGGTGAGGACGGAACTTCACCTTAGTCTCCGGCCCGAACAGCTCTTTGGCGAATTCCGCCAGTGTTCCCTTTAAATCGGCAAATGTGATATTTCTGTCAATGACAAGTCCCTCAATCTGATGGAAGGACGGGGAATGGGTTGCATCCACCTCATCGGAGCGGAAAACGCGTCCCGGTGCGATCATGCGGATCGGCAGTTTGCCCTGCTCCATGGAGCGGACCTGGACCGGTGAGGTCTGTGTCCTGAGCACGATATCCTTATTAATATAGAAGGTATCCTGCTCATCCTTTGCCGGATGGTTTGCAGGAATATTCAGTTTCTCAAAGTTATATAAGTCATATTCCACTTCCGGGCCTTCCACTACCTCATAGCCCATACCCACGAAGATACGTTCCACTTCCTCCAGGGCAATGGTATTGGGGTGGCTGTGGCCTACATTGCTCTTCTTGGCAGGCAGCGTTACGTCGATCACTTCACGCTTCATCTGCTCTTCCCTGGCTTTCCTTGCCAGGACGGTCTTTGTTTCCTCCAGCTTGGCCTCGATTAAGGCCCTGGCATCATTAACCATCTGGCCTACCTTCGGGCGATCCTCCGGGGAAACATCCTTCATGCTCTTTAACACGCTTGTCAGCTCACCTTTTTTTCCAAGATAGGCAACGCGGATCTCATTTAACTTTTCCAGCGCATCGGAAGCCTCAATCTGTTTCATTGCTTCCTCTTTGATTTTTTCTAACTGTTCTCTCATATTAGCTCCTTTTTTACATGACCAAAGAATCCCGCAAGCAGGCTTCTCCTGCCCGGAGGGCTTTTTCATATCATAGGAGCACTTTCCTATGATATAAAAAAAAGCTCCGTCTCCTCGCAATTGCGAAGGGACGAAGCGTTCAGCTCGCGGTACCACCCTGTTTCCTGCCATGGCAGGCTCTCATCTTATGCGTAACGTGCACGACCCGTCACAGCTTACTTCGTATTATCGGTTCAGCCGTGCAGCTCCGGTGGGAAATTCGAACTCTTATCTGAACCTGAAGGAACTTTCAGCCGGTGATTCCTTCTCTCTGATGGAAAATAAGATTCTACTGACACTTTCGCAGCTTTTTTCTATGGGGATTTTTGTTAAACTTAGGTAATATTTTAGCACATCTCTTTTATTTGTCAAGTGGTAAAGTCCATTTATCCTGCCGTCTTCTCCCACCGGCATTCACAGAGGCATCCGTTTTCTTTCTGTATTCCCTCATTATAAAAATGGCCGCCGTCATGCAGGCGAACATCACCGCCGCCGTTGCACGCCAGGAAATTGTAATTCCTGTTAGTTCACCTCTATCCCTCTTTATCATCGTCATAAGGGAAATGAACACGGAACTGACGACCGCCCCGCCCACCTGCCGGAGCGTATTGACGATTGCCGTTCCATGGGCAATATACGTGTCCGGGATTGAATTGACTGCCCAGGTCATCAGCGGCTGAAGCAGTGAGGCAATCCCAAGCATTCTGACCGTATAGGCCGACCCTACTAAAATAAGCGGCGTATTCTCCCCCAGCAGAGACATCAGGAATGTTCCGCTGCTGAGAAAAAACAGGCCAAAGACAGTCAGCAGATAAGGGCCGTAACGATCGAGCACCTTCCCGGCCGCCGGATTTAAGATGGCCATGAGAAGGGCGCCCGGAAGAACTACAAGGCCCGATACGGTAGCCGAATATCCCCGGATACTCTGGATGTAGATGGCAATCACCGTGGAGACGGACAGCATGGAACCGTAAGTAAATACCAATAGGGTCGTCCCTATCATAAAACCGCGGTATCCGAAAGCCCGAAGCTGGAGAAGGGGCATCTTAAGCCTGAACTGCCTTCTGACAAACGAAACAAGACAGACCAGCCCCACAAAAAAAGGAAGCCAGGTAAGGACAGATGTCAAGCCATAGTTCCCCTGATCCGTCACCGCAGTCAGTATTCCTCCAAAACCAAGTGTCGACAGAAAAACCGAGGGGATATCAAGGGTGCTCTCCGACTCCCTTTTTTCTTCTTTCAATTTGCAAACCGCCAGCAGAAGGCTTAACAGTGAAAGTCCCCCCATAGCATAATAAATGGAACGCCATCCAAAACCATCTGCCATACATCCGGCAAACGTTGGGCCGAAGGCAGGTGCAAAGCCGGTTGCAAGGCCGACGATTCCCATAACTGCTCCTCTTTTTTCCGGGTTATAAAGCCGGAAGGTAACCACCTGCGGCAAAGGCAGCAGTATGCCCGCTCCCAGTGCCTGGACGATTCTCGAAAACAACAGCAGGGTGAAATCGTCTGAAACAACCGCCAGGATACAACCCGCCGAAAAAAGGCCCATTGCCCCGCTATACAGCTTCCTGACCGAGATTTTTTCCATCATATACCCAGTACACGGCACCATGACTCCTAAAAAAAGCAGATACGCCGAAGTAAGCCACTGCCCTATTCCCGCATCAATGCCAAAATCAAACATAATGCTGGGCAGGGCAGACGCCATGACCGTTTGATTGAGCGAACCGATAAAGGAGCCTATCATGACAATGCCCAGTGTCAGACCTCTGTCCCGGTTCTTCCCGATGCGAACCGCCTCCCCACGTCCGGCCAGACCTCTTCCTCTCACTCTTTGCATTAAAACGGCCCATAACCGATCTTTGTTGCATAAATTAGAAATGCAAACGCAACAGCCCACCATATGGCAAGCAGCGGGAGGAAGAATTTTGCCCACTTGCCAAATCCGATTTTTCCCATTGCCAGCGCAGCCATCATTGTACCGCTGGTAGGCGCAATGATGTTCGTAAACGCATCACCGAACTGGAATGCCAGTACGGTTGTCTGCCTGGTCAGCCCGAGCAAATCTCCAAGCGGCGCCATAAGCGGCATGGTGACTGCGGCCTGGCCTGAACCGGATGGCACCACCACATTAATTAAATCCTGCACCACAAACATTCCGCAGGCACTCAGGGAAGGCGGCAGGCCTCTCAGCAGACCGGCCAGGAAATTAATAATCGTATCCAGAATATTGGCATTCGTCATAATCAGTGTTGCCGCATTGCACATTCCAATCATCAGACAAGGGAAAATCAGATTGCCGCAGCCCTTTACAAACGCTTCGGCAATGGCATTCGCCTTTAGTCCGCCTGCTATACCGGCAAGTAAACCTGTAATCAGAAACAAGGCTGCCAATTCATCTATGTAGAAACCAAACTGTGTCACCCCGATAATCAGAGCGATAATGCTTAACACAAATAGGGAGAGCACCAGTTTCTGTCTGAGCGTCGTCGGCACAATGTTATCCATATTCATGATGTCGGTCTGCTGCTGATCCAGTTCATACATGGAACTGGACTTTGGATTCTTCTTCACACGCATCGCATAGCGTGTCACCCAGATAATGCTGACCCCTTCCAGCACAATGAATGCGGCCAGCCTCAGCCCAATACCGGAAAACAGAGGAAGACCCGCAATATTCTGGGCTACCCCAACGGTAAACGCCTGGGTGCATCCGCCTCCATAGCCTGCTCCTGCGGCACAGTACACTACCGCTACAGCCGTGATGGAATCAAATCCCATTGCCAGGCAGACCGTAATTACAAGAGGCACAAACGCCAGGAATTCTTCAAAATTTCCTATAAAAGCCGAGCCGCAGCCAAATACTATCATGCAGACAGGAATCATAATAATCTCCCGGCCCGCCATCTTTTTAACCATATTTCCCATTCCGGCCCGAATCGCGCCGGTAGCGTCAAGGATCCCGAAAAATCCTCCGATTATCAGCAGAAAAGCGATGACGCTCCTGGCGTTCTGTATCCCCAAAGTAGGCGATTTAAAAAATTCAAATATTCCAACCGGGTTCTGTTCCACATAGTGAAATGAATTTGGATCGGCCAGCATCCGTCCGGATCCGGGGTCCTGCACCCGCTCAAATACCCCTGCCGGCACTATATAACTGGCTATTCCTGCCAGGACCAGCACCACTGCCATTATAATCAGGGGATTCGGCGCCGTCAGTTTCACTTTTTTCTTTTCTGCTGCTCTGTTCATAACCATTCTCCTTTTCAC
>CATWBR010000231.1 GCA_958349075.1 uncultured Clostridium sp. | reverse complement strand
GTTTTAATTATTCCTTTCAGATTAACAATAAACCCGTTTGTCATTTTCAAACACGCTCTAGATCAGGTTAATCGCTTCCCTGACATTGCTGACTCCGGCAAGTTCAATATCTTTTCTTTTTTTCAGCTTCTCAAGGCTCACCTGCGGCATGATGCAGCGTGTAAAACCAAGCTTTACCGCCTCGTTCACCCGCTGTTCCGACATGGACACCGCCCTCACTTCACCCGAGAGGCCAACCTCCCCGAATATCACCGTCTTTTCATCCACCGGCCTGTCCTTATAACTTGAAATCAGCGCCATCACGATAGCCAGGTCAAGAGCCGGTTCATTCATCTTCATACCTCCGGCGATATTGACATAGGCGTCGAACTGGGACAATTCATACCGGCACCGTTTTTCCAGCACGGCCATCAAAAGATTGACTCTGTTGTAGTCCGTACCGGCCGCTGTTCTTCTGGGCATGCCGAAATTCGTCTTTGTCACGAGAGCCTGGACCTCCAGCATAATCGGTCTCGTTCCCTCCAGGGAGCAGGCCGCCACCGCACCCGACGCGCCGGCGGGACGTCCGTCCAGCATGAATTCCGAGGGGTTCTTTACCTCGGCAAGCCCCTCCTCCCTCATCTCGAATACACCGATCTCATTGGTGGAACCGAAACGGTTCTTAATTCCTCTCAGGATGCGGTAAGAAGCATGGCGGTCCCCCTCAAAATAAAGCACCGTATCCACCATATGTTCCAGTACCCTCGGCCCGGCCACCACGCCTTCCTTGGTCACATGTCCGATGATAAAGACCATTACCCCAAGGCCTTTCGCAATCTGCATCAGAATATTGGTACACTCCCGCACCTGGCTCACGCTGCCCGGAGCGGAGGTGACCTCCTCCATATACATCGTCTGTATTGAATCAATGACCACGGCATCGGGCATGGTTCTCTTAATCACTTCCTCAATCGTGCCCAGATTTGTCTCACAGAGAAACGAAAGGGGGCCGTCCACATTTCCAATCCGGTTTGCCCGGAGTTTGATCTGCTTTAATGACTCTTCCCCTGAAATATAGAGAACTTTCTGCTTCTGTCCTGCCAGATTTCTGCAAACCTGCAAAAGCAGTGTGGATTTTCCGATACCCGGATCACCTCCCACAAGGACAAGGGAACCCCTCACGATTCCGGAACCGAGCACCCGGTCCAGCTCCTCAAATCCCGTTCTGATTCTGTCCTCCTCATCCAGAACAATCTCCGCCAGTGTGACCGGCCTGGCGTCCGAAGACGCTCTCCTGGTTCCTGCAGTTTTACCCTTGCCCACCGTCTTTACCTGGGAAACAGGCTCCTCCACCATCGTATTCCAAGCCTTGCAGGCAGGACACTGCCCGGTCCACTTCGCCGACTCAAAACCGCACTCACTGCAAAAAAATAAACTTGTCTTTGCTTTTGCCATTGAATTCTCCCTTTAATCATAAACTGCCATCAAAAGAATGGAGGCTGATCCGCCGATCGCCTCCATTTCCGTTAAATCAGTTATCTCTATCTTCCTGCAATCTTTATCTCTGTCGTTACGCCTTCGTTCAATTCCACGCTTAAAACAAGTTTTCCGCTTACGTTGGTCGTCATACCTCCGACTGCAATACCGTCAATAAATACTTCGTATTCATGTTCGTCTTCCAGTTGTACCGTAATCTGTGCATCCTGGTTTCCCTCCACGGTGAAGGTTATCTCGGAATCATCAACTGCAAAATGGTTCACTGCCGTTCCCGGTACGGATTCATAAACGAACATTCCGTTCCTCTCCAGTTTTGTTATCTCATGAAAAGTCTTAACTTTATATAAGTCCCCTTTGTATTCAAAATCCTGCAATTTGGACTTTGCAGCTAATTCATAATTGCCAAAACTGATTGTACCGTCATCCTCGATGCGGATTAACTCGTTAACTACTGGCATAAATCTATCCTCCTGGTATTCTTCTGTGTGTTTCTTCCTGTAAACTCATTCTATCACAGTTTCTTTTACTTGACCAGTATTTTATTCTCTTTCAGAGGCCTCTTTAAAGGTGGACTCATCACTGTTCACAGTATCTTCCACAAGGTGTTTTCGGGCGTATTTCACATAAAAATCATGGGGTATACGGCGTGACGCAATGAAAAGTGCGCGATGCGGACTTTTCATCACAATCAACGGTGTTTTTACCGTTTCCGTGCATCGCAAAACATGTTATTGTTCGCAGCACGCCGCCTTTTGACGGGATGTGGACGGCAGCGTGAACTCTAACCCCTCTTTTCCCTTGGTCACAAGCACTTCATCGTCCTTTTTAATGCGGCCTTCCAGCAGTTCTTCTGACAGCTTATCCTCAATTTGGTTCTGGATTGTCCGGCGGAGCGGCCTTGCACCGTACTTCTCATCATAGCCCTTTTCGGCCAGATATTCTACGGCTTCCTCGTCCACATTCAGGCTCATTCCTATCTGTGCTTTAGTCCGTTTGACTATCGTTTTCAGCATAATTCCGGCAATCTCTTTAATATTTTCACGGTTCAGCGGATGGAATACCATAATCTCGTCGATACGGTTTAAGAACTCCGGTTTAAACATCCTTTTAACCTCGTCCATAACACGGTTTTTCATAAATTCATAGTCTGTTTTCGCATTCGCATCGGACGAGAAGCCCAGCCGCTTCGGTGAAATAATATTCTCCGCCCCCGCGTTGGAGGTCATGATGAGAACCGTATTTTTGAAGTCAATCTTTCTGCCCTGGGCATCGGTGATATGACCGTCGTCCAGAATCTGAAGCAGAATGTTAAATACATCAGGATGCGCTTTCTCGATCTCGTCGAACAGGATGACGGAATACGGATTGCGGCGCACCTTCTCGCTGAGCTGTCCGCCCTCCTCATATCCCACATATCCGGGCGGCGAGCCTATCATCTTGGAAACACTGTGTTTTTCCATATACTCGGACATGTCAACCCGGATCATCGCATTCTCTGAACCGAACATGGCCTCGGAAAGAGCTTTGGAAAGTTCGGTCTTACCAACGCCGGTAGGTCCGAGGAACAGGAAGGAACCAATCGGCCTTTTGGGATCCTTAAGGCCCACGCGGCCTCTCCGGATGGCTCTTGAGACGGCCGTCACCGCCTCTTCCTGGCCCACTACCCTCTCATGGAGAATCGATTCCAGTTTCAGAAGGCGTTCGGATTCCTCCTCCGCCAGCTTGCGCACCGGAATTCTGGTCCAGTCGGATACGATATCCGCTATCTCATTCTCTCCGACAATCAGTTTTCTGGAGTTCTTTTCCTTCTGCCACTTATCGCGGATTTTATCTATCTTTTCATGCTTCTTAACCTGTTTTTTCTTGATCTCTCCGGCTTTTTCGTACGCCTCCGCCTTGATCGCCTCTTCTTTCTGTCGTTCCAGCTTTTTGATCTCTTCCTCCAGAGTCTTAATCTCCTCCGGCTCCGTATACACGGTCAGACGCAGCTTGGAAGACGCCTCGTCAATCAGGTCAATCGCCTTATCGGGAAGGAAACGGTCGTTAATATAGCGGGCCGACAGCTTGACGGCAGCTTCCAGGGCATCATCGGTGATTGTCACCTTATGGTGCTCCTCATACCGGCTTCTAAGGCCTCTCAGAATCTCAACGGAATCTTCCTCCGTCGGCTCTTCCACCATAACCGGCTGGAATCGGCGTTCCAGAGCGGCATCCTTTTCAATATATTTGCGGTATTCCTCCACCGTCGTCGCTCCGATCAACTGGATTTCTCCTCTTGCCAGGGACGGTTTCAGGATATTGGACGCGTCAATCGCTCCCTCCGCGCCTCCTGCGCCGATGATTGTATGGATTTCATCGATAAACAGCAGCACATCGCCGTCGTCCTTCACTTCGGAAAGCACCTTCTTAATGCGCTCCTCGAATTCGCCCCTGTATTTGGAGCCTGCCACCATGCCGGAAAGGTCCAGGCTGACAACGCGTTTTTTTGCAATTGTCTCAGGAACATTGCCGGAGATAATGAGCTGTGCCAGGCCTTCCACAACCGCTGTTTTTCCGACTCCCGGTTCACCGATCAGGCAGGGATTGTTTTTTCCCCTTCTGCTTAGGATCTGGATGACTCGTTTCATCTCGACCTCGCGTCCAATCACCGGATCCAGCTTCCCCTCTTTCGCAAGTTCGGTCAGATCGCGGCTGAAACTGTCCAGATTCGGCGTGTTGCCCTTCTCTTTTCTAAGGCGTCCCGCCGCCTCCTCACGGCCTGCGGGAGCATCGTCTCCCATAGCCGCCATCAAATCAATATACAGCTTCTGAATATTGACATTCATTGTATTGAGAAGGCGCGACGCCGTGCACTTCCCTTCTTTAATCATCGCAATGAGTATATGCTCCGTCCCAATCAGAGGCGCCTTAAAAAATACGGCCTCCTCATAGCTTGCCTGAAGTACGGCCCTGGCTCCCGGCGTATACTCCGCCTGTTCTGCAATTCTGGTGGGCGCCGCCGGTGATATCAGGCGTTCCATCAGCTCCAATACTTTCTCTTCCGTTACATCATACCGTCCGAGGATAGCGGCGGCCACGCCGCTTCCCTCCTTAATCAGCCCTAGAAGGAGATGTTCTGTTCCCACGTATCCGTGTTCCAGCTCCTCCGCGGTGTCCACGGCCAGGCGGATTGCCTCCCTGGCCTTCTGTGTAAAACGATCTATCATAAATTGATCCTCCTGCAAATTACCATGGTTGGTTTACTTTAGTTCCGGGAGATGCTCCCTGATATATCTTCCCCTCGCCACTTCCAGTTCCTCCTTGCCGAGCGGCTGCCTGGAATATTTCTGAAGGTTCGCCGGCTGGATGCCTATCATTATATTGTAAATGCTTACAAATTCTTTTGTCTCCACGAGGCCGTCTGCAATTCCGGCCCTCAGATGGGAGAGGAATGTCATTGCCTCTTTCATTGAAAGCTTTCTCGCGTATTTCAGAACACCGTATGATTTATATACCTCATCCTCGCGGAGCAGACGGTGTTTTGTGAGGGACGCCTCCCTCACCTCCCGCTCCTGGCCGGAAAGCTGGACAGCCACATTGCTCACCAGTTCCATAATTTCCTGCTCATTCAGCCCAAGTGTTTTCTGGTTATATATCTCATAGAGATCACCGCTGTTTTCCGAACCGCGACCGTAAACTCCCCTCACCGTCGTTCCGAACCGGCTCATATCCCCCAAAAGCTCCTGAAACCGCTTGCTTGTGGAAAGGGAGGGCAGGTGTACAACCACGGACGCCTTCATTCCGGTTCCCACGTTGGTGGGATAGGATGTCAGATAGCCGTACTTGCTGTTAAAGGCATAAGGAATCTTTTCGTTGATATAGTCATCCAGCCTGTCGGCCTCCTCATAGGATTCTTTCAGTCTCAGCCCCGGCGCAAGCACCTGCAGACGAATATGATCATCGCCGTTCAGCACCAGGCTCACCGCCTCATCATCCGAATAAATAATGCTGCCCGGAGTCGTCTTCTCCATCAGTGTCTTATTGAGAAGGCGGCGTTCCCGTAGCTCCATACGGTCCAGCTCCTCCATCTTTTCAAGTGTCCTGCATTCGTACCTGCGGCCGTCCGTCTCCTGCAGATTCTTCAGTTCCTGGGTCATCCGGCCGACCATGTACCTGGCCTCATCCTCCTCAAGCCTGGAGGGGAATTTATATTCTTCCCAGTTTCTTGAAAGACGAACCCGGCTGGATACAATATTGGACGGATCATTTTTCACTACCTCAAACCATCTCGTCATTCTTTTCTTTCTCCTCTTTTAAGGCTTTTATTTTATCACGGCATACGGCCGCCTCCTCGTAATCCTCATCCCTGACTGCCGCCTGTAAATGTCTCTCCAGTTGTTTTATCTGCTCATCCGCAGAAAATTCCATCACGCCTCCGCTGGTGACCTCCGCCGACGTCTTTCCCATCCGGCGCATCTTCGGCTGTTTTCCGGTATGGCTTGCGCTCTCCTGGAGCTTCTTAATCTTCTCTCCAATCAGCAGATCAAAGACATGGTAACAGTCCGCACAGCCAAAGCGGCTGTTCTCCACGAATTCCTCGTATGTGGTCCCGCATGTGGGGCAGGCCACCTCATCCATCTTCTGCTGCCTAGCTGCGGATGACTGCAGTCCCAAAAGGCTTGACAGAAGCTTGCCAAGGGGGAATTCCCCCTCTATAATCGCGGAATAGGGCCC
Source organism: uncultured Clostridium sp. (assembly GCA_958349075.1). Classification (GTDB taxonomy): domain Bacteria; phylum Bacillota; class Clostridia; order Lachnospirales; family Lachnospiraceae; genus Otoolea. Next base: position 1,002 of record CATWBR010000231.1, on the reverse strand, counting down.
AAAATCCATCTCCTGCGCACATTGGGAACAGAGGCTGTGCTCTGTCTTCACTCCATTGATTACTTCTGTGTATTTAATATTTGCTTCGCGAATTCTACATTTCTCACATAACATTATCTAACCCTCCATTAAAGGATACCCGGTTTTATCCGGAAAAAGCGTCAAAAATAGAATCTACCAGCCGGTGTACCTCCTCGCGGCTCACATTCTTGCAGGCTCCCCTGGCAAGAATAACGCTTAAGTCGCGTTTCAGTTCCTGTATCGCCCTGATTTTATCTGCATCCAGAGAGATTACGGCGCCCCTGCGGCGGTCCAGTTTGACAAAGCCTTCCTGTTTTAATACAGAATATGCTTTGTTTACCGTATGCATGTTAATCCCTATATCATCGGCCAGTTGGCGCACCGATGGGAGCGTCTCTCCCTCGCGGATCCGCTCTGTCGCTATTCCTATAATAATCTGGTTCCTAAGCTGAATATAAATCGCTTCATCGCTGTTAAAGTCGATCTCTACAATCATAATCCACCATCTTTCGTCTTTTTGTTATAGCGATTATATAACAAAGTGAACATGAAGTCAACCTGTTCACTTCTCACTGACTGAAAATTCCACAAAATATATACAGGCGGACCGGACAGGCACCCCGCAGTTCTCTCTGCTTTCGTACATGTCCGGTCCGTATGCCGGCGGTGAGGAAACATTCACCGTATCATTTAGTTCAAATCAAGAAATTCAAAATCGTCGTCATCGCGCGGACCGGGCTTTCTGGTTCTTTCCCCTGTTCTGGCGGCGCGGGCGCGCCTCTCATCTTCCTGGCGTTCCCTCTCTAAGCGTTCCCTGGTTCTTCTGGCCCGCTCGGCGCGCTCCATCTCCCTCTGCCGGATAGCCTCTTCCATTCCCGTATCCTGGCTTCTGACTGGCTTTGCCGCATACCGCTGCTCGGGATAGCCCTGAGTGCTCCGTCCCGCTTCCGGGTTTCTTCTCTCCGGATAGCCCTGGGCGCT
>CATWBR010000230.1 GCA_958349075.1 uncultured Clostridium sp. | reverse complement strand
GTCTTATGCAGAATAAAATTATCATCGCTCTAAGAAGACGTTACCACTGTGAGCATGCCCGGACAGTCATGCAGCAGAACGCTCTGCCCTATCCCGTCTATGAAATTGATGAAAGGGATAACTCACTTGGCATTCTCAGGCGGGCTGTAGAACAGGGCGCAAAACTCCTCATTACCGGCGACGTGTATGCCGAGTCGATTATGAAGCAGCTTGACATTTCCGTAGTCACCATCCGCCGGAATAAGATATCTTTTTCCGATTCCATCCGGAAGGCCTTAAAGCTTGCCGACAAAACAGCGATCGTATGGCGGGACAGCGACAGTCCGGCTGTGAGAAAGGCCTGCGGCGACTATCCCGGCGCCGTTACCTTTTTCCCTTATCAGAACAGCAGCGATTTCGATACTATTTTCAGAAAACTGCACGAACTTCATTATCGCGTGGTCATCGGCGTCGGCACCATCAATTCCTATGCCGAGCAGTATCATATGACTGCCATTAACGTCCCTTATGACGAGAGCGATATTCTGTCGGCCGTCCATCTGGCGGAACATAACCTTCGGGCACTGGAAGAGCGCAGGGAGCATACAGAGATTCTCAATACCATTCAAGATAATATCTCCGAAGGAATTATCGCTCTGGATCCCATGGGACTGATCCAGAATATTAACCGCTCAGCCGCCTCTTTTCTCGGGGCGGATCCGCGTACTGCCACGGGAACAAACATAGACCGGACCCCCTTATCCTGCCCGGAGCTGCATAAACTCCTGGCCGAATTTGAGGATTTTTCCGGCAAAACTCTCACAATACACGGCAGTCATTACGTCCTCGAAGGTCAGGCAATCTTCGTCCATGATCTGTTTAAATCCGCCATACTTACCATCACGCCTGTGGAGAAGCTGCAGAACATCGAGCAGCAGGTCCGCCGCCAGTTGCTCTCCCGGGCCGGAAAGGCTTCGGTTACCTTTCACGACATTGTGGGGAACAGTCCGGCCCTCACCGAAGCCATCCACACTGCGGAACAGTATGCCCGGGTGGACAGCCCCATTCTGGTCTGCGGCCAGTCCGGCACCGGAAAGGAGATGTTTGTCCAGAGCATCCATAACGCCAGCCGCCGCAGAAACGGTCCCTTTGTAGTCATCAACTGTGCCGCTCTTCCGGAAAATCTCATCGAGAGCGAACTGTTCGGATATGAAAAGGGCGCCTTCACAGGAGCCTTAAGCGGAGGCAAGCAGGGGCTGTTTGTCCAGGGACACCAGGGAACCATATTTCTGGATGAAGTCAGTGAAATGCCCCTCCATGTCCAGGCCAGGTTTCTGCGTGTGCTCCAGGAACATGAGGTGACTCCCATCGGCAGTCTGCGTGTAATCCCTGTGGACATACGCATCATTGCCGCCACCAATAAAGATTTAAAGGAAATGGTCCGGGAGAAAAAATTCCGGGAAGATCTCTATTACCGGATCGGCGTCCTTACCATGAATCTGCCCCCTTTGAGCGGGCGCGGTGATGACATCGAACTTCTGATCCGTCATTTTGTTAAGCAGAAAAATAAAGAATTGAACCTGAACATAAAAAAAATAGATCCGGCGGCCCTTAAATACCTGTGTTCTTTTCCATATCCGGGAAATATCCGTCAGCTTTCCAACATTGTGGAGCGCGCCATGGTGTTAAGCGGAGAATCCTGTGTCGATCTTGCCTCCGCCATCCGTGCCGTATCCTTATCGGAAGGATTTTCCTCCACGGTAAACTCCACCCCTGCCGCGGACGTTCCCTGCGAAACCCCGGAAACGCTCCGGCTTCAGAACGGAATTGCCAGCCTCCACGAGGAACTGATACGGAGCACTTTAAAAAAGCACAGGTTCAGCCGGAAAGAAACAGCCGTGGAACTGGGCATCAGCACCAGTACCCTGTACCGGAAGATGAAACAGTTCGGGATTACGTGCTGAACCGTCAGGCATAGGCATGCAAAAAAGCTCATACCTACCCGAAAAGGTAAATATGAGCTTTTTCTATCCCAATTTTAAATCTCATCATTATATGCTTCTTCTGGCTTCTTCTGCAGAATCCACTTTCACACGACCTTTACATAACCGCTTTTACACCGCCTGTTCCCTATGCGCGGATCATCTGGCGTATATCCCCAAAAGCGGCCGCCACCTTCTGATACCTGGATTCGGTCATCTCGCCGGTTAAAACAGCAAACTCATCCGTATCCGGCAGCTCGATCACCTCTGATTTTCCAAAAGCAGCTTCCACATCAGACAGTTTTTCCTCCACAGTTCCCGCAAAACGGATAAAATATCTGAATTTCATTTCCTTCACTTCAGACAGCTCCTGCTTTTCACCGGTCCAGCCGAGAGGTACATTATCGGTCATATGGCAGGATGCCTCCATGATATCGGCAACCACAGCGCTGGCCGTCGGCAGCTTCCCTGCGCCGCTTCCGTAGAACATCAGCGTTCCAGCCATGTTACCGCGGACCATCACCGCGTTAAATACATCGCTCACACCATAAAGAGGGTGATCCCTGCCAATCATCATCGGGCAGACAAATACGCTGGTTTTCCCATCGGCCATACGGCTGCTTCCAAGCAGCTTGACGGAGGTTCCCATCTTTGCCGCGTACTTAAAGTCCGTATCGGTAATCTTCGTAATTCCTTCCGTATAAACCTCTTCGTAATTCACTTCCTTCTGGAGAGCCAGAGACGTAAGAATTGTTATTTTCCGGCAGGTATCATATCCTTCCACATCGGCCTCGGGATTTCGCTCGGCATACCCCAGCTCCTGGGCTTTCTTAAGCGCCTCCTCAAATGTCTGGCCCTCTCTGTCCATCTTACTGAGGATAAAGTTGGTCGTTCCGTTCAGGATACCGCTGATTTCCAGAATCTGCTCTCCCGCCAGGCATTGAACCATGGGGCGTATAATCGGAATACCGCCGCCGACGCTGGCCTCGAACAGGAAATTTATGTTTTTGTCCCTGGCAATCTGAAGAAGCTCCGTCCCGTGTGCCGCTACCAGCGCCTTGTTGGACGTAACCACCTGTTTGCCGGCAAGCAGGCAGGCCTTTGCAAATGCGTAGGCCGGATTCACACCGCCCATGGCCTCCACGACAATTCCTACTTCCTCGTCTTTTTCTATAATGGAAAAATCATGTACAATCAGGCTTTCATGAGGATCGCCCGCGAATTCGCGCAGATCCAGAATGTATTTTACGACAATGTCCTGACCCGTCTTCTTTTTTATTATCTCTCTGTTTGTCTCTAATACTTCCACGACACCGGAACCAATCGTTCCATATCCCATTACCGCTACCTGAATCATAATCTCTACTCCCTGGCTATTATTTTGACGTAGTGAACGCCATTCTTCTCTTCCATATCCTCAACCATCCTGGAAATATTGCCGGTATCCGGCCTGACTTCCACACTCAGAGTAAGAGAAGCCACATTATTGACCGGAATACTCTGATGAATGGTCAGGATATTCGCCTTATAAACCGCCACCGTGTGGAGAAGATCCGACAACAGCCCCTGCTCATCGTCCATCTGCAGCACCAGCGTAATCGTTTTCCCCTTTGCATTATCGTAAAATGGGAAAATATCATCTTTGTACTTGTAGAAAGAACTTCTGCTGATCCCCACTTTCTCAGTGGCTTCCTGTATCGTGATGGCGCGCTCTGATTCGATCAGCTTTTTCGCCTCGACTACCTTCAGCAGAACTTCAGGTACTGCCTTTTGTTTTAACACAAAATATTTTGTCTGCTCTTCCATATTCACTCCCCTGTGCCGTATACCATTGTGTATGCTTGAGAAATACATTTGTATTCATAGCAAAGATATTAACACATTTAAAATGCGGGTGCAATATCTTTTTTCAAGATTTTGTAGTTTTTATCCATGATTATTGTTTTTTATGCAATACAAAAGAGAGAAAACAGCCGGGAAAAGCTGTTTTCTTCTGCAGTTGAGGCTCTGAACCTGTTTTTCTCTAATCAAGAACCGTATCCGCTGTCTGAGAACCCAGGGAAGCCAGCGCAGCAGCCGATTCCTCCATCAGTACAGCCGCTTCGGCGCAAAGCGACGGTTCCGGTTCCGGCGAAGGGGAACTTTCTCCGCTTCCTCCCCTGATTTTCCAGACAGCCTCTGCATCATTGCCGGGAACCGCCTTAAAAATAAAGAGGCCTGCAACCGCACAGATAATACTGACAGCAATATTCACATAGGCAAATACGACATACGGCGCAAAGCTCAGCGTCGTAAATCCGAACAGTCCCATATAATAGATGCAGCTCGTATTCCAGGGTACAAGCGGCAGAATAATCGTGTTTGCCTCCTCAATGGTTCTGGAGAGAACGCTCCTGTGAATCTTTCTCTCATCGTAAATCTCTTTAAACATCGTTCCCATAAGGACCGCGGAAACATAGAAATTCGTAACCACCATTACCGTGAAAATTCCGCATACCAGCGTTACCAGGATGGTAGCCGTATCCGATTTGACCGTCTTTGTAATCCTCGCTACGATTACGTGCAGGAATCCCGCCTCACTCAGTATCCCGCCCAGTCCCAGGGCAAGAACCGCGGTACAGATAGTCGACATCATGGAGGATATTCCTCCCTTGCTCAGCATCGTGTCCACAATCTCCATCCCGGTGTCCACCTTAACACCGTTAAAAATAACAGACAGCACTTCCGTCACTCCCGCATGCTGGACAACCATTGCAAGGACAAGTCCCGTAAAGCCCGAAATCAGGATGGCCAGGATAGCTGAAACCTTCTTAAGGCTAAGGACGACAATAAGGATAATTGGAATCAGCAGCAGGATATTAAAATTATAAAGTCCTGCAAGTCCGCTTCTCACCGAGTCGAGAACAGTCTGATCCAGTGCGACCTGTGCATATTTACTTCCGAGAAAGTAGAAAATTACAAGGCTGATAAGAAAGGACGGCCCCGTTGTATACAGCATGGAGCGCACGTGATAATAAATATTGATATCGCTGGCGCTGGAGGCCAGAATGGTTGAATCAGACAGCGGGGAAAGCTTATCTCCCAGAATCGATCCCGATATGGCCGCCCCTGCGACAAGAGCTACCGGAATTCCCATGCTGGCTCCGATGCTGACACAGGCCACGCCTACAGTTCCCGCCGTACCCCAGGAGGAGCCGATACAAATTGACAGCAGGGAACACATAATAAAAGTCAGGGGAAGCAGCATCCGTGGTGTAATAATGCCCAGACCGTAGTAGATCAGCATGGGAACTGTGCCGCATTTAATCCATGCGCCGATAAGGAGTCCCACAAACAATAGAATCATAACACAGTCCATGGCCCGTTTCACACCTCCCATCATTCCCTGCTCCAAATCCGCATAACGGTATCCGGCCAGCATGGAGATGATAAGAACGAGGAAAATATTGACTACCAGAAGTGGGATCGTGGCAACTCCCGAGGTGATACCTACCGTAAGAACCACGGCTATCACGGCAAGAACGGCGGCGGATAATAGCAGACTGGGTTTACCTGTCTCTCTTTTCATTTTCATCATCATATTCAATCTCTCCTTCACTGAAAAACTCACAGAAAACAAAAAAAGCACCCGGATATACCGAGTGGCGAAGGTTGATGCAGGTCGAATACACTGTCTGATCTCATTAAACAAATGAATGACTTTAAAAAGCAAGAGGCGCATCTAACGGGCCTCTCACGGACATCAGACAAGGGCGCAAATATGCGCCGCCCTTCCTTCGCCTACGAGATTAGCTGACGGGTTCGGGGAAGAAGGTCCCCTATCGCCATAAGGCGAATACACCCCAAAAATTGGTTCTCCCGCTGCCGCCGCCCGGTTTGCAGGCTGCTGGCATTCGGCGTTATATGTTTTCTGCTGTATATTCTGTTGTTAGTTAAATTTTAACAAAATCATCATTTGTTTTCAAGCGTTCTTTGTGAATGTTAATATAAAATTAAAAAAATGGAAGGAAAGGCACATGGCCAATTCCTCCCATCTGTTAAGACAATATTATTTAGTACGTCGTCGCCCCGCCGTTTACTGCTCCGGGGTCTCCTGGTTCTTCAGGCTGATCCATTTCAGGTATGCGCTGATAAACAGATCGATGTCCCCGTCCATCACGGCATTGACATTGCCGTTCTCGGCATTGGTCCGGTGATCCTTAACCAGTGTGTATGGCTGCATAACATAGGAACGGATCTGGTTTCCAAAGTTGATATCCTTAACGTCACCGCGGATATCGGAAAGTTTATCCGCATTCTCCTGCTGCTTCAGCAGATAAAGCTTTGCCTTCAGCATCTGCATCGCCTTGTCCTTGTTCTGGAACTGGGAACGTTCATTCTGGCACTGCACCACGATTCCGGTTGGAAGGTGGGTAATACGGATAGCGGACGATGTCTTATTAATATGCTGTCCACCGGCGCCGCTGGACCGGTATGTGTCGATTCGCAGATCATCCTGGTTAATATCAATATCAAGGTCTTCCTCGATATCAGGCATAACATCGCAGGACACGAATGAAGTCTGCCTCTTACCTGCCGCATTGAAGGGAGAGATTCGCACAAGACGGTGTACTCCCTTTTCGGATTTCAGATATCCGAAGGCATTCTCCCCGTTAATCTGAACCGTGATAGACTTGATTCCGGCTTCATCTCCGTCAAGGAAATCCAGGACTTCAGTCGTATAATTTTTTTTGTCGGCCCATCTCTGATACATACGGTACAGCATGCTGCACCAGTCCATGGCCTCGGTTCCGCCGGCTCCCGCATTCAGTTTTAATATGGCGTTACAGTTATCATATTCTCCTGAAAGCAGAGTTTTAGTCCTGATACTCTCCAGACTGCCGGTAAATTCATCCAGCATCTCCTGAATCTCCGGGATCATTGCAGGATCATTCTCCTCATATCCCATCTCAATCATTACCTGGATATCTTCGTACTGCTGTTCCAGATGGCGGTAAGTCTCTACCGTATCTTTTAAATTCTTTGCTTCTTTTACTGTTTTTGTGGACCTGTCCGGATCGTCCCAGAATCCCGGTTCCTCCATGGATTTGTCCAGCTCATCGATTCGCTTTACCTTGTTATCCAGGTCAAAGTGAATCCCTCACTTCCACTAAAGTTTTATCATACGTCGATAACGTAAATTTAAATTGATCTAATTCAACCATAGCTTCACCCACTTTCAATATTATATTT
>CATWBR010000229.1 GCA_958349075.1 uncultured Clostridium sp. | reverse complement strand
CCACAAGGTTTTCCGCTTCATTTCATTCATGAGGCATCGGGGATTCGAACCCCGGACAACTTGATTAAAAGTCAAGTGCTCTACCGACTGAGCTAATACCCCCTAATAACTGGGCTAGTTGGATTCGAACCAACGAATGCAGGAGTCAAAGTCCTGTGCCTTACCGCTTGGCGATAGCCCATCAGCGAATCCCTGGAAAAGGGAAGGTGGATAAAGGGATTCGAACCCTTGGCCTCCAGAGCCACAATCTGGCGCGCTAACCAACTGCGCTATACCCACCATAGTCGTACCTGACAATCTAAAATCTCTGTCAGTACGAAACGAGCCTGAAGGGATTCGAACCCCCGACCCACGGCTTAGAAGGCCGTTGCTCTATCCGACTGAGCTACAGACTCATATTCACTTTGCGATTTGGCCAAACATTTGGCAACATTACTTCTTCTGCTCTCGGCTGTTCTGCCAACCTGGCATTGTCCGCTGCGTTTTTGACAGCAAAAGTAGTATATACTAAAACCATCCGACTGTCAAGCACAAATTGAGGAAATTTGGAAGCAGTTGTAGAAAAACGCATCAACGGGTCATAGTATACCACAGGATAACCATGATCGCAAGCATTTTCTACTACAATTTTCCACATTTGCGGCGAGTGAACGCCGTCCCGTCCGCCGGTTCTGTTCCCGGCCAAACCGCGCCTATATCTCTTCATATGGCATAAGTTCCGTCAAATAGTGTTTTTCCTGCAAAGCCTCCCCGATTTCATCCAATATCTCTTCCTGTTCTGCCGATACGTGATGAAAATGGTAGCCTGAAGTCACGTTCATAAGAGGCGATGACTTGCCCGATTTAATGTCGTTCATAAATCTCTGTATATCGCGGCGGTTCTTGATGTTCAGCGGAGCCGACATCTTGCCATATACGCGGTGATTAATCATAACGTCCAGAACACAGCCGCCCAGATCAACAATCGTTTTTAATTCATCCTCCGTCTCATCATTGCCGTGGCAGACCTTAAACAGACGCACAATCTGCTTCTCTTCATTTAAGATGTAGCCGCGCGCTGTTGCGACAATCGGACAGCCCTCCGTGCGGAGCAGGGCAATATCCTGTACCACGACCTGGCGGCTGACGCCGGTAGCCTTTCCCAGGGCCGTTCCCGACAGCGGATATTCCGCCTGTCTCATCATGTTTATCATTATCTCCCGTCTCTTTGCCCCGGTCAATCCGTTTTCCATTGCCGCTCCCCTCCTTTATCCGGTTTTTATTATATATCTGATTTTTATCCTACTTTATATCTGATTTTTATCCTACTTTACCGATTGCCCACCCGTTTGTATGCTTCACTGTAATTTTAATACATTCCCCCTGTCCCTGCAACTGTAAATTTCCCGGACAAACACCTCTTCCGAAGCTTCCAAAAAACCGGCTTTTATAGTACACTTAAGCTATATGCATTTTGCTGCCTTTTATCCGGCATAACCGGCCAGTCATTTTGGAAACGCTATTTTTACCGTCTTTGTTTAATAACCCGGCCGTCACCGCGATAAAAGAGTATTTTAAAACTGGAGAACTATATGATTACAATCAGTATTATCAGCCCCGAGGTTTCTCTGCAGGCGATCAACCGGGTGATTGCACAAAATAATTTTGGCTGTATCTTCCATAAATATGTATATCATTCCCTGGAGGAGATTGAGACAATTTACCGCCAGTGCAAGGACAGTTGCGACGTTATTTTCTGCAGCGGGGAATTCGGTTACTACCAGCTTACGAATATAGAGAAGATAAAGAAGCCCTGCACCTTTGTTTCCTATGAGACAAAGCATTTCCTGGCCATAGCCCTGGACTTTGTCCTGACCCACCCGGATATTCCGCTGAACCGGATTTACTGTGATTTCCTGCTGCCCAGCAATAATTATCTGGATTTGAATAAATATCTGAGGCCGGAGCTGATGCCTTATTGTTCCACTTCCGATGAACTGAACTATGATATTCTTTTTAATACCGCCAAAGAACTGTGGGATGAAAAGAAAATTGATATGGTTTTTGTCCGTTCCACCAACTCTCTTCCCCTGTATGACGAGGCAAAAATACCCTATCTCTATATTTTCCCCGACGACAACACCATCGCCGAGTCCATACGGAACGCCGTCCATCTGGCCAAACTTCAGTTAAACACTACTTTATATAAGACCTGCATTCTGATACGGCTGGTTTACGATAACTCCCTGCCCGGCGACGAGATCGAGTATAAAAAGGTCACCCTGTATAAATATCTTGTAGATTTCCGCAAGGAACAGGGGCTGAACTTTTCCATCCAGTCCAATATCACCTATTTCCAACTAAGCTCAGAGCTGGAAGATATTCCACAGTTCCTCCGCCGTCTTCGCACGCTGATCGGGTATCTGATGGAGAAGGAAGAGATTGAATTCCGGCTGGGGGCCGGTATTTCCACCGCGTATGAGCAAAGCCAGGAACAGGCGGAACACGCTCTGGAGGAGGCCGTTCATTATAAGAAAAACGACGGATTTCTGTTAGATGAACAGAAGCACCTCATCGGCCCCCTCTCGGTCAGCAACACGCTCCGCTTCAGCTATGACAATGAAAAAGTACTGGATTTTTCCAGGGAACAGGGGATTAATGAGGCCAACCTCTATAAAATCATCGGCCTTTTCACAAAGAATCCCAAGCAGATTATAACCTCCGCCCTTCTGGCCCAATGGCTGAACATCACCCCCAGAAGCTGCAACCGGATTATACAAAAGCTCTGCTCCTGCGAACTGATTTCCGAGATCTATCTGGACGGCGCCCAGGAAAAGGGACGGCCCAATAAGACCTATCAGTTTGAGGAACAGAACTGGTATATGCTTTTCTTTTAAACTGCATAAAAGAACTGCCTGTATGGGGAGCTGTTATCCTCCCGCACGGCAGTTCTTTTCCTCTTTATTTCCCTTCAAAGTACATGACAAGACCGGTCAGCAGGGCCGCTCCTCTCCACAGCACCTCTTCATTGGGACTATAGCGGCTGCTGTGTAAAGGCCAGGCATTCTCTCCTTCCTTGGTCGTCCCTATCCAGGCAAAAGCGCCCGGCTTCTCCGCCAGATAAAAGGAGAAATCCTCGGCCGTCATGGCCGGTTCTACCGAAACCGCCTTTTGGGGCCCAAAGAGTTCTGAGGCCGTTTTTTTCATGTATTCCGCCATGGAAGGATCATTGATGACCGCATTATATCCCCGCTCGTAGTCCAGCATCCCCGTACACCCTGAAAGCAGGCAGACACCCTGTAAAATTTCATTGAGCCTTTTCTCCGCCAAATCCCTCATATCGGCCGCAAACGTACGGCAGGTGCCTTCTAACACACATTCTCCCGCCACAATATTATAACGGGTGCCGGCTTCGAATTTTCCAATTGTAATGACCATGGATTTCATGGGATCCGCATTCCGGCTTACAATCGTCTGAACCGCCGTCACAAACTGGGAACCGGCAACCAGGGCGTCTACACCTTCATTGGGGCGGGCCGCATGGCTCAGACAGCCTTTAATTTTCACGGTAAAATGGTCCGATGCCGCCATGAGGGGGCCCGCCTTCACACCGATGCAGCCCAGGGGCAGTTCCGGCCATACGTGCATGCCGAACACGGCATCCACACCTTCCATCGCCCCGCCTGCTATCATGTCCCTGGAACCTCCATGCGGGGACATCTCCTCCGAAGGCTGGAAAATAAGGCGTACCGAACCGGCCAGTTCTTCCTTTCTCTCAGCCAGAAGGCGTGCCGCTCCAAGCAGCATCGTAATATGATTATCATGGCCGCAGGCGTGCATAACTCCCGGGGTTTTTGAACTGAAGGAAAGCCCTGTCTCCTCCGTGACCTGCAAAGCATCCATATCCGCCCTCAGCGCCACTGTTTTCCCCGGTTTTCCTCCCCGAAGGGATGCGGTGATTCCGCATCCTCCTATACCGGTGTGAAGTTCATAACCGCCTATTTCTTCAAGCTCTCTCCTAATCATCTGCGCAGTCCCGGTCTCGTGACCGGATATCTCGGGGCAGCGGTGAAATTCCTTTCTGAGCATCACAAGATGCGGCTGAATCCTCCTGGCTGATTCTATTATCATGTTTTCCCATATCCTCCTGATTCTTTTTTCTGTGCCGTCCGGCGCAGTCTAAGGCCTATTCCGCCGTTTTTAAACCTGCATTCATGTTTGGCAGTACATCGGGCGGAATCGGGCAGCAATACGGCATTCCCCCTGTGACTGTCTTAAATTCTTCTCCGGCCGATTCGGCTATCCTGGGCTCCTCAATGACGCGTATGGATGCGTCGGCCAGAACCCGGGCGGCATAAAGCATTCCCTTGACGGCAAGTCCGCTTCTGCTCTGGGAAACCATCTGCCAGGAATGCGCCGGGGTTCCCGGCACAAAGCAGCCTCCGATAAACTGGGCCGTGGGAACCGTGTGGCTTACATCTCCCACATCCGAGGAGCCAGCAACCAAAATCTCACGGTGACGGTGAGGTACGATAAAGTCGCTCATTACAAGATCCCTGTATCTGGCCTCCAACTCTCGTTTTTCCCTGCCTTCCGCAAAACCGATGGACAGGTCGCTGCCGATGTCCCTGTCGGTAATCGTCTTTTTCATCTCTGCTGCAAACTTTAACTCGTCCTCCGAATAGTCGGGAAGCGGAACCCGCTCCATGCTTTCGTAGAGCAATTGCTCAAGTACCTCATTTGAAACGGTATTAGAGCACGCCTTATCAAATATAACTTCCACCTCGGTCTCCGTCATCATGGCCGCTCCACGGGCAATTTTACATACCCGCTCATAAAGTTTACTGACCTTCTCCGTATCTTCGGAACGGATCAGATAGAGCACCTCGGCGTGATTTTGAACCACATTCGGCGAGCTTCCGCCGGTATCTGTAATAGCGTAATGAATCCGATCCACGGGTTCCATATGTTCCCGCATATAATTGACTCCGACATCCATCAGCTCCACCGCGTCCAGAGCGCTCCTTCCCAGATGGGGTGCGCCGGCCGCGTGGGACGACACTCCCTTAAACCGGAAATACGCCTGGCAGTTGGCCTGAAGGGAACCCGTCAGCACCGCATGGCCTCCGCCCGGATGCCAGGTCAGGGCGATATCAAGGCGGTCAAAAATACCGGTCCTGGCCATGTAGGCTTTTCCGGAACCGCCCTCCTCGGCCGGGCATCCGGCCAGCACCACGGTTCCGCTTTTCTTATTCTCATCCAGATAATCCTTCACCATCAGAGCCGCTCCCACTGAGGCCGCCCCCAGAAGGCAGTGTCCGCAGCCATGGCCGTTGTCCGTCCCGCTGCGCGGCTTTTTAACGGCCTTCCCTGCCTCCTGGCTCAGCCCCGACAGCGCATCATACTCCGCCAGTATTCCAATCACAGGGGAACCGGAACCGGCCGTGGCGGTAAATGCCGTTTCCATCCCCGCCACACCGCTTTTAACCTCAAATCCGTTTTCCTCCAGCCGCTTTTCGAGGAGCTGTGCCGAGCGGTATTCTCCAAATTTAAGTTCCGCATAATCCCAGATACAGGCATTTAACTCTGTCAGCAAATCTTCGTAATTCTTCACCGTATCACTTCACCTTTCTTTCGGTATAACGTATCTTTTTTGATTGATTAATTTCCCTTAAAGGCTGAACCAAATGACAGGCGGCTGGTGATGACGGAAAATATCAATGCGGCAATTCCCAGCGCCAGGGCCGCCAGAGCCGTAACTCCTGCGCCGTAACTCATCGGAAGCACAATAAACAGATTCAGCATGGCAAAATAGATTACGCTGGTCACCGTATAGGACAGTGAATAATTAGCCAGGGCCGGACTTTCCAGATTCGGGTCACAAATTCTCAGAAGCAGTACGCCCGTGAGGAATACACCCGTACTCATACCCAAAGTAGCCACCATCTGCTCAAACCAGTACCCCTTCAGCAGCCTCTTGCAGAAAAAGAAAAGAACAACGCTTGTCACAATGTATCCGATGATAACCATCACCATAATGGGAACTATGTATGCCGCAACCGCTTTGATTGGCAGACTGGCAATTGCCGCGATTACCGCGAATTCCGTAAAAGAACTGGAAACCTTACTCTTAATCTTCTCGTCCACCAGATAGGACAGCTTTAATTTACTCATGATACCCCAGATGACAAACATCACAATCATGGCGTAAGCCCATACTGAAATGCTTGACAGAACCGGAATCTGGTATTTCTTTGCCCCCATCAGGAGAAGATAAGCCAGACCGCAGGCCACAAAAATCAGCGCCGCATGGAAAGCCAGGGTGTCAATCGAGGACGACATTGTTGTCTCACGTCCCACAGAGGCCTGCTTTTTAATATCTTTCTCAAAGCCAACGCGAATCGGCTCAGGAATGTCGGCCGGTTTTTTCAAAACGGCTGTCTGTCCATGACGGGCCGCCCAGTTAATCATCATAATACCAATCAGGATTCCTCCGACAATACCAAAGGTGGCTGTAGTTGTGGCCACGCCCTGGGAAGTCTGCCAGTAGGGAAGATTCAGTTCGGAAAGCATATTTCCCAGCGTTCCGGCCGTACCATGGCCCCCAACAAAGCCAATGGAAAGCTCAATTCCGAATACCTCGTATAAGCTCTCTCCGCTGAAAAGGACATGCGTAGCAAATCCCACTGCAAACTGAAGCATGGAGGCTCCGAGTCCAATCCCGATTAAAGGAAACACATTCTTTAAAATTCCGGCATTCACACCATCTTTCTCTCCGCCTCCGATTGTCAGTCCCAAAGGAACCGAAGCCACGACGGGAACAATGAGAATCCCGGGTAAAAGTGAGTAGATGGAAAACCAGTCCTCCGGAACAGGCAGGACATTCAACACCTGAGGCCCCAAAACCAGAAGTAAAAAACCTCCGATGACCGACGACGGAATAAAGGTTTTTTGAAATATCTTCAATTTTGCCCTGATAAAAACCCCGAGTAATAGAAAAACTCCCAGCAGTGCCATGCTCTGCAGCAATTCTGTCAATAATGCATTTGTCATTTTCATTATCTCCTTATTCTTTTTATCAGGCGCCCATTTTAGGACTTATTTATTTTGTGTCCTAATTTATTTTTATTTATATCATTTATAACTATCCTTGTCAATGGAGTTTTACCATTTTTTTCATTTACCCTCGGTTTTCACTCTTTTCTCCGTTGTTGTTCGACTGTATTCTGTCTAATACGCA
>CATWBR010000228.1 GCA_958349075.1 uncultured Clostridium sp. | reverse complement strand
CACACCGGACATTGGCCGTTCCGGCCGCGTCCTCCTTCCTCAACTAAATCCTTATGACATTGGGGGAACAGTAACAAAAGAACGGCAGACTCGTTTGCTATATTAAGGAGAATTCTATGGAAATGAAACCGATGAAAAAGGGTGCGGCCTGGTTCGTCCCCGTCGTGATTGGAGTCCTGTTCAGCTTTTACTATCTGCATCTTGCATCGGATAACGTGGCGTTTTCCGACTATATCAGGCTGATCAATTCCTATCTTCCCGATGTAGGGAACCCGGCCAAATTCTTTGTCCCCGATATTTTCACCAGAGTCCCGGTGACGTATCTGGGCAGAATCATCAATGTAAAGCTGCTCGGTTATAATACGTTCTTCGACATGGCGCTCGGAGTCCTGAGCTTAGGCCTGGGGGCGGCAGCGCTGGCAGCCTACTCGAGAAGGGAAAAGGGTATTTCTTATTTCTGGTTCCTTTTTATGCTTTTTGTATACTACAGCCTGAATAAATGGGAGATGCTGACCAACGGAACGGGCTGGGTGTGTTTTCTCGCCGTTTCCGGTTTTATCTGCCATTATGTGATTCTGGATCACGCGGTCAGGACAGGGCATGAGCTGAAGGCCGACAGGATCGCCCTGATGGTCCTTCCGCCCGTTCTGACCCTGCTCGTGGCCGGTCCTTACTGCGGCAGCTATTCGGCGCTTATGACATTGGTTTATCTGGTCATGCTTATATCGGATTACAGGAAAAAAGGCAGGATTAACCGCCTCTTTCTCGGCTATCTCGCCGCGGTGCTGATTCCGCTGGCGCTCTATCTCTGGAGCAACTCCCATGCGGTCTATGTACACAGGGGGGCTGTGACGGAAGGCAATATTTTGACGGAATTTATTGCGGATCCCGTATTTTTCATCACGTTCATCCTGAAGGCATTTGCCTCGGCCGTAGTGGGACAGAACCAGTTCACCGAGCTGGCCGGGAGGGGAGGCTTTTTAGGAAGCGACGCCTTTATTTATCTGGTGGGAGGTGCGGTGATTTTTCTCTACCTGTATGCACTGTACCTGAACTGGAAATATAAACTCTATGAAAAAACGGTATTTCCGCTGATTATGATATTAAACGGCGGGCTGAACCATCTGCTGATTTTATCGGCCCGGTGGATCTTTTTAAAAGATACTTACGGCATGTCGTCCAGATATGCCCTGCAGTATCAGATGGGTATTATTGGAATCATATTGACGTTTGCCGCCGTGATGCATTTAAACCGCTGCGCCAGGGAAAGCGGGGAGAAGACAGGCAACGGAAAGCGCGGCCATGCCGGGACCGTGGCTGTCATCACCCTCGGGACCTGCCTGATTCTTTTCGGAAACGGATGGACGGTCAAAGAAGAGATGGCGTCTGCTCCCTACCGGAAGGATTTTCTCCGGGTATCCAGGGAACTGGGGTTAAACTACAGGACGGTTAACGATGAGGATCTGGTGACGTACCTGCAGCACGATGCAGAACAGGTGAGAAACGCGATGCGGATTCTGGAAGAAAATAATCTGAACATTTTCAGGCAATAGGTGTCCCGGGGAACCGGAACGGAGCGGTTGAAACAGCAGGATAAGAACAAAGGAGGGTACGCCCATGAAAGTAGTGATATTAGCAGGAGGATTTGGTACAAGAATCAGCGAGGAGAGCCATCTGAAACCGAAACCAATGGTGGAAATAGGAGAACAGCCGATTTTATGGCATATTATGAAATATTATTCCCAGTTTGGGTATCATGATTTTATCATCTGTCTGGGGTACAAGCAATATGTGGTCAAGGAGTTTTTTGCCGACTATTTCCTCCACACCTCCGATGTGACGTTTGATCTGGCAGGCAACAACATGGAAGTCCACAATAATTATTCTGAGCCGTGGAAGGTGACGCTGGTGGACACGGGCCTGCACACGATGACGGGGGGACGCATCAAACGGGTGAGGGAATACATCGGTGACGAGACGTTTATGCTGACATACGGGGACGGAGTCTCCACGGTGGATCTCGACGCCCTGCTTAAATTCCATAAGAGCCATGGAAAGACAGCCACGATCAGCGGTGTCAACATCGGCCAGCGTTTCGGAGTCCTGGATGTGGATGCCGACGGGGCAATCCATGAATTCCGCGAGAAGAACGATGACGACGGCAAGATTGTAAACGGCGGTTTCATGGTGATGGAGCCGGGCGTATTTGACTATATAGCCGGGGATGAGACGGTATTTGAGAAAGCTCCCCTGGAGAATCTGGCAAAGGACGGGGAACTGATGGTTTACCGCCATGACGGTTTCTGGAAATGCATGGATACCCAGAGGGACAGAATGCAGCTTGAGCAGATGTGGCAGGATGGGGAGGCCCCCTGGAAAATCTGGTAGGATTCCGGCCCGGGGCATTGAAACACGGCGGCTGTGTATCATAACGCGGCCTTCATGATATGAGGTGATAAATATGGAATTACTTGATTTTTATAAGGGCAGGAAGGTTCTTGTCACAGGCCATACGGGATTTAAAGGTTCATGGTTTGTCAGAATGCTGACCCTTGCTGGAGCAAGGGTTACCGGATACGGACTGAAACCTCCGACCGACCCGAGCCTCTTTGAGATTGCGGGCATAGGGGGAACAGTGGATCATGTGACAGGCGATATCCGGGATCTGAGACATCTTAGGGAGGTTTTCGACAGGGTTCAGCCCGAGATCGTGTTCCACCTGGCGGCACAGCCGATTGTGCGCGATTCCTATCAGGAACCGGTGTATACCTATGAGACGAACGTCATGGGTACTGTGAACGTGCTGGAGTGTATCCGCCTTTGCCCGTCTGTGCGGTCGTTTGTCAACGTGACTACGGATAAGGTTTATGAGAATAAGGAATGGGAATACGGTTACAGGGAGAGCGACCGCCTGGACGGCTATGATCCCTACTCCAACAGCAAATCATGTTCCGAGCTTGTGACGCACAGCTACAGACAATCCTTTTTCCAGGACGGATGCTGCGCCATCTCCACCTGCAGGGCGGGAAATGTGATCGGAGGGGGCGATTTTGCCAATGACCGGATCATACCGGACTGTGTCAGGGCGGCTCAGGCGGGAGAAACGATTATTGTGCGCAATCCCCATTCCATCCGCCCGTTCCAGCATGTGCTGGAGCCGCTTTTCATATATATGACGGTGGCGGAAAGACAGTTTGAGGATCCGCAGCTTGCCGGGAATTACAATGTGGGCCCGGATGATGCGGACTGCGTGGATACGGGGACGCTCACGGACTTGTTCTGTGAAAAGTGGGGAGACGGCCTCACCTGGATCAACCGGTATGACGGAGGCCCCCATGAGGCAGGTTTCCTGAAACTGGACTGTTCCAGAATCAGGCGTGTCTTCGGCTGGCAGCCGAGATATCACGTGGAACAGGCGGTTGAAAAGACCGTGGAATGGTCCAGGGCCTGGCTGGCCGGGGAGGACATGCTTTCGGTGACGGATCGGCAGATAAAAGAATTTTTAAAGATAGATTAACCGCAGCGGTTTGAAGGTAATGTTCCACGATGAAAGGAAACTAAAAATAATACAGATTTGGAGGTAATAAAAATGTCTGATGAGAAGATAACGGCAGAAGGCCGGGAGGAGGCGCGCAGCCAAATCCTGAAACTGGTAGCCGATTACTGCGATAAATACCACAACCAAAAGGGACCTTTTGAGGAGGGGCAGAGAATTCCCTATGCCTCCCGTGTCTATGACAGCCACGAGATGGTGAACCTGGTGGACAGCGCCCTGGAATTCTGGCTGACATCCGGCCGGTATACGGATCAGTTTGAAAAGGGATTTTCCGATTACCTGGGAGTGAGATTCTGTTCCCTCGTAAACTCCGGTTCCTCCGCCAACCTGATTGCATTCATGACCCTGACCTCACCGTTACTCGGAGAGCGCAGGGTGAAACGCGGGGACGAGGTCATCACCGTGGCCGCCGGTTTTCCGACAACGGTGACGCCGGTCATCCAGTATGGAGCCGTGCCGGTATTTGTGGATGTGACGATTCCGCAGTATAATATTGATGTGACGAAACTGGAGGAGGCGCTGTCCGATAAGACGAAGGCCGTCATGATTGCCCATACGCTGGGAAATCCGTACGATCTCGGGGAGGTGAAGGCGTTCTGTGATAAACACGGCCTGTGGCTGGTGGAGGACAACTGTGACGCCCTGGGGAGCCGCTATACAATCGACGGAGTGACGAAGTTTACAGGTACGATCGGAGACATCGGCACATCCAGTTTTTATCCGCCTCACCATATGACGATGGGGGAGGGAGGCGCCGTGTATACGGACAATGCCCTTCTCAATAAGATTATCCGCTCCTTCCGTGACTGGGGACGCGACTGTGTCTGCCCTTCCGGCCGCGACAATCTCTGCGGACACCGGTTTGACAGGCAGTACGGGGAACTTCCGCTGGGCTATGACCATAAATACGTCTATTCCCACTTTGGATATAATTTAAAGGCAACCGACATGCAGGCGGCGGTGGGCTGTGCGCAGCTTGAAAAATTCCCGTCCTTTGTGGAACGCAGAAAACAAAATTTTGCCCGTCTGAAAGCAGGGCTTGCGGGAACGGAAGATAAATACATCCTGCCAGTTCCATGTGAGAATTCCGATCCAAGCTGGTTCGGTTTTCTGATTACCTGCCGGGAGGGTGTGGACAGAAACAAAGTGGTGCAGTATGTGGAGGAAAAGGGTGTACAGACCAGAATGCTCTTTGCCGGGAACCTGACCAAGCATCCGTGTTTCAATGAAATGAGGGAGAGCGGCAGCGGATACCGTGTAGTCGGCGCTCTTGACAATACGGACCGCATTATGCGCGACACATTCTGGGTCGGCGTTTATCCGGGCATGACGGATGAGATGATCGATTATATGGCAAAGGTGCTGAAAGAGGCGTAGAACAATGACAGAGACAGCCGGAATGCCTTATGACCTGTCGAGGGTTCACGAGGCGGACAGAAAATTATTAAAGGAAATTGACCGGATTTGCCGGAAATACAAAATCAGATATGCCATGGACTCCGGAACACTTCTCGGGGCGGTCCGCCACAAGGGATTTATCCCCTGGGACGACGACGTGGATGTGGTGTTCACAAGGCCGAACTTTGAGATGTTCATGAAGGTGGCTCCCAGGGAGCTGCCGGAGGGAATGTCGGTCCTGAGGCCGGAAGAGATCCGGGGCGGTAAAGTATTTTATGACTTTACATCCCGTATTATCTATGAGAACAGCCGTGTCCATGAGGATAATGAGCAGATGCGCTTTTACGACGGGAAACTGAACCACCTCTGGGTGGATCTGTTCGTTTTGGACCGCCTGCCCGACGGTAAAGGGGCGGCTGCATGGGCCAAGTTCCTTCAGAAGGTGATTTACGGCATGGCGATGGCACACCGTGATGGACTGGACTATTCCAAATACAGCCTGGCCGACAAGATACGGGTGGGAGTCCTTGCCGCCGCAGGCCGTCTGATCCCGATGCCGCTACTGTTCAAACTTCAGCGCATGGCTGCGGTAAAGGACGGGAAGAAAAAGACAAAGCGGTGGTACTACAGCAATTACCAGCCGGATTATCTTTATGTGACGCTGGAGGGGGCGTGGTGTGAGAAGACTGTGGATATGGAGTTTGAGGGAATGGAAATTATGGCCCCTGTGGGTTATGATCATGTGCTGGAACTCATATACGGCGACTATAAAAAGCTGCCGCCGCCGGAGAAACGCGTGCCGGCCCATTCGACCATAGAGATACAGATTTTTGACCAGGAGAAATGACAATACGATGAAAAAAATTTCAATTATTATTTCCGTTTATAACGAGGAAGCGGCGCTGGAGGAATTCTACCGGACTGCCCGGCCCATGTTTGAGGAACTGAGCTGGGACTATGAACTGATCTTCGTAAACGACGGAAGCGCGGACCGCTCCCTGTCCATACTGAAACGGTTTGCGGCGGAGAATCCCAAAGTGAAAGTGATCAATTTTTCCAGGAATTTCGGCCACGAGGCAGCCATGCTGGCCGGTCTCGACTACAGTGACGGCGATGCCCTTGTGTGCATGGACGCGGATCTGCAGCACCCGCCGGAATGCGTGGAAGAGATTATCGGGAAGTTTGAGGAGGGGTATGAGGTGATCAACATGGTCCGAACCAGAAACAGGTCGGCCGGGTTTATCAAGAATTTGACTTCCTCCGCATTTTACAAGCTGATTAACCGGATTTCCGATGTGAAGCTGGAGGCCAATGCCTCCGACTTTTTCGCGATGACGGAACCGGCGGCCAGGGTGCTTCGGGAAAACTACCGGGAAAAGGTGAGGTTTTTGAGGGGCTATGTCCAGAATATCGGATTTAACCGATGCAATATTGAGTATGAGGCCAGGCCGAGGGTGGCGGGAGAGAGTAAATACAGCCTGCGTAAGCTGTTCAAATTTTCCGTCAACACGATTCTCTGCTTTTCGGATCTGCCGCTGAAGCTGGGGATTTATTCCGGTATGTTTGTCGGGTTTCTGGGACTTCTGGTGATGATTGACACGATTTACGAGTGGGCGGCCCACGGTACGCCGAGCGGCTACGCGACGATTGTGGTCCTGCTGTGTTTTATGTTTGCCATGCTGTTCGTAGTGGTGGGAATTATCGGGGAATACATTGCGATC
Organism: uncultured Clostridium sp.; assembly: GCA_958349075.1. Lineage (GTDB taxonomy): Bacteria > Bacillota > Clostridia > Lachnospirales > Lachnospiraceae > Otoolea. Next base: position 563 of record CATWBR010000228.1, on the reverse strand, counting down.
CTGTTTACGGAACTGAAAGACCGGCCGATCTATATCATCCGGGATACGGAAAACATTGCCGGAGGTAAGGAAAGCGCCGGAAGAAGCTGTGAAAGCGGCAAAAGAGAAGCGGAGTATACCCGCGGCGGTGCGGGAAACCAGGGCGGGAACGCGGAAAATATTGACAGGGTGAAGCCGGAATAAACATGATATAATTCTGACATGAAACGCAGTAAACAAAGACAATTTGGGGATAATAATTTATGAAGAAATTTATGAGTTTACTCTTAAGTATTATTATGGTGATCGCCGGACCGGCCATGACCTCATACGCAAAGCCGGACTGGCCGTCGGATACCGGCATCCAGTCGGAGGCCGGTATTGTCATGGATATGGACTCCAAGACCGTGATTTTCGGCCAGAATATCCACGTCCAGAAGGCTCCGGCAAGCATTACCAAGCTTTTGACGGCGCTGGTGGTGATTGAGAATGCGAAGCTGGACGATATGGTGACGTTTTCGGACGATGCCATCCACAATGTGGAAGAGGGGGCCGGCAATAAGAACGCTCTGGAACCCGGGGAT